>NZ_JBQDEX010000079.1:0-2819 GCF_052084945.1 Oceanisphaera sp. | reverse complement strand
TACGCCGACCGCTATACGAAAAACCTAAACCAGTGGTTATCTTTAAGCTTGGCGCTCGGCGCTGCTCTTCAAGCCTTGCTCTTAGCCGAAATATGTCCAAAATGGCTTGTGCTCCCAAACTTGATCAAGAACACAACTTAATGGGAGTCTATGGCACATTCACAAAAGGATAGGAAATGAGCTTTACGTTTGAAGACTTTAAAACAGAAAACCATCAGCCTTGGACCGATTATATTCAACACGACTTTGTGCGCCAACTTGGCGATGGCACTTTGGCGCCGCAAGCATTTCGTCATTATTTAAAACAAGATTATTTATTCTTAATTCAGTTTGGTCGCGCGTTTGCACTGGCCGCCTATAAAAGCCCCACTCTTGCCGACTTGCGCCATGCTAAAGCTGGGTTTGATGCCATTATTGACCTTGAATTAGGCTTGCACATTAACTACTGCAATGAATGGGGCATTAGCGAGCAAGACTTAAGCGAGCTACCTGAAGCCCGCGCAACACTTGCCTATACTCGTTACGTGTTAGATACCGGCAACCGTGGTGACTTGTTAGATATGCATGTCGCCTTGGCCCCTTGTTTGGTGGGCTATGCCGAAGTGGCACGTTGGTTGATAGCTCAGCCTAATACAGTGCGCGGCGATAATAACCCCTATGAAGCTTGGCTGGCCATGTATGAAAGTGACGAATTTCAGGCGGCTGCAAAAGCCGAGCTTGAATGGCTAAATGAGCGACTGGCCGATGTGACACCCGCTCGTTTTAAACAATTAAGCCGCATTTTTAACGATGCCACTCGTTTAGAAATTGACTTTTGGGGCATGGGATTAAATCAACAGATGTGATTTTTCTAGCGACTCACACAGACAGCTGTACGCCGACCGCCATACGTAAAAACTAAACAGGTGTGTTTCTTTAACGTACAGCGTTAGACGTACGGCTTTCTTTCAGGTTTGATCACTATTTTTCCGTGTTCTTCTGTGTTCTTCCGTTGCAAAAATAGGTTTTATTTTTAAACCATCTTGCTCCGCAAGACCCGCAGCTAAAGCGCGGGACTACAAAAGCAGGTGTTGTGCTTGGTGATTAGCGCTGGCGCTGTCGTTCATCATATTTAACAATCAACGCCTGCCACTATAATCTACTACTCAGTAGCCTGAGTCCGTGCTACCTTGCTAAGAATTTTAACCCCTAAGCATCTAACATCATAAGGAATTTGCTCAATGCTTATTTTCTTTATCAGTATTACTATTTTAATACTGGGCTATAAATTTTATGGACCCTTTGTTGAAAAACAAGCCGGCATAGACCCCACTATTAAAACACCTCAGCAACGACTAGAAGATGGCGTCGATTACGTGCCTATTCACCCGGTGAAGGCGTTTTTAATCCAGTTTTTAAACATTGCCGGTGTCGGCCCTATTTTTGGTCCTATTTTAGGGGCGCTTTATGGCCCAGTGGCCTTGGTATGGATAGTCATTGGTAACGTACTGGGCGGTGCAATACATGACTACTTTTCAGGCGTAATGAGCTTAAAAGAAGACGGTAAGAGTTTGCCAGAAATTGCCGGTAACTATTACAACGTCTTCTTTAAAGGTGTGATGTTAATTTTTACTGCCATGCTGCTGTTTTTTGTGGGTGTGGTCTTTATTATGAGCCCAGCTGGGCTGCTGAGTAACCTGTCTTTTTTTGAAGATACCATTTTAGCGGGCAACAGCTTTTGGGTATTGGTTATTTTAGGCTATTACTTTTTAGCCACCTTATTACCTATTGATAAGATTATCACCAAGCTGTATCCATTATTTGGCCTGCTAATGATTGTCATGACCACCTTAATTGCCGGCGCACTGTTACTCGAAGCGCCACACTTACCGCAATTTGGTGATGTGTTTGCCTACTTTGATAATCACTCACATGAAGACTTATTAATACCTAATCCAGATGGCGCGCCTGTCTGGCCACTGCTATTTTTGACTATCACTTGTGGCGCTATTAGTGGCTTTCACTCCACCCAATCGCCCATGATTGCCCGCTGCTTAACCAACGAAAAATATGCCCGTCCGGTGTTTTATGGCGCCATGATGTGTGAGGGCATAGTGGCCTGTGTATGGGCCATGGCCGGTATTGCGGCATTCCCTGGTGGATATATTGAGCTAAAAGCCATGCTAGCTCAGGGCGGCCCCGGCTTAGTCGTTAACCATATTGCTACCAGTTATTTAGGTGTAATGGGCGGCGTGATGGCGATTTTAGCCGTTGCTATCTTCCCCATTACCTCGGGCGACACCGCATTTCGTTCATTACGCTTAACCATTATGGATGCGTTTAAGATTTCACAAACCACGCTAAATAGGCTTGGGCTTGCAGCTCCATTACTGGGGATTGCCTATTTGATGACCTTCTTAGACTTCGCACTCATTTGGCGCTATTTCGCTTTCTCTAACATGCTGTTATCGACCAGTGTATTGTGGTTAGCAACTAAGTACTTGTTTGATAGAGGCACCTTCCACTGGGTGGCCAGCCTTCCTGCTGTGGTGGGTACTGCCATTACCGTATCTTATATTGCCACCGCCGGCATTGGCTTTAATATGCCCATGGAATACAGCAAGCCCATTGGCGTAGTGGTGGCCTTGGCCTGCTTTATTGGCTTGGTAATGCAACATAAAAAGCGCACTGTTATCGCCTAACCCAGCAATAAACTGTGTATTTAAAAAGGATAGCCTAGGCTATCCTTTTTTATGCCCCAATAAGCTAGGTAACCCAACTAGATTGTGCCTCATGTAGGGCCCCATTCATTGGACCAAAAACCTCACCCTAACCTACCA
>NZ_JBQDEX010000078.1:7502-13249 GCF_052084945.1 Oceanisphaera sp. | reverse complement strand
AACAAAAAGGGATGCCTCGGCATCCCTTGTTATTAACAGCAACACTGCTTTACAAAATAATATCTTTTAGTGCTTGTTGCTTACGAGATAAAATATGGGTAGAGCGAATGCGGCGTACGGTACGTGATTTACCACGAATGACTAGGGTTTCGGTATGCGCGTAATACCCATCACTGCTAATACCTTCTAGCAAATCACCCTTAGTAATACCGGTAGCAGCAAACAAGACGTTGTCGGTACGCGCCATATCTTCTAGCTTTAAAATTTCACCGACCGTAATTCCCATTTCTTGGCAGCGTGCCACTTCTTGCTTGCCGATCTCAACATTTTCTTCTGTTGGCTCTTTGACTTCATAACGCGGTACTAGCCGCGCTTGCATATCACCATCTAACGAGCGAATAGCCGCGGCTGAAATCACTCCCTCTGGGGCGCCACCAATGCAATACAGCATATCAACTTCGCTTTCTGGCACACAGGCCAAAATAGAGGCGGCCACATCACCGTCGGGTACCGCAAATACACGCACGCCTAGTGCTTGCATGGTTTTAATCGCTTTGTCGTGGCGCGGCTTGGCTAAGGTAATCACGGTAAAGCGTGATAAAGGCTTATTAAGTGCCTTAGCAACCGACTTTATATTTTGCTCAATCGACTTAGATAAATCGATGGCACCTTTAGCCCGCGCGCCAACAATCAGCTTTTCCATATACATGTCAGGGGCGCGCAAAAAGGCCCCTTTTTCACCCACGGCAATCACGGCTAAGGCATTAGACTGGCCCATGGCCGTCATACGGGTACCTTCTATGGGGTCTACGGCAATATCAACGTCTTCACCGCCAAGACCTACTTGCTCACCGATATACAGCATAGGTGCGTCATCAATTTCGCCTTCGCCGATAACGACTTCACCGTTAATTTCAATTTCATTTAATACATGACGCATCGCTGCCACGGCAGCACCGTCGGCGGTATTTTTATCGCCTCTACCTAACCACTTGTAACCGGCCAAGGCGGCGGCTTCGGTTACGCGGGAGAATTCAATGGCTAATTCACGTCTCATGCTCTTTCCTAATCGTTCAAATGATCGCTATTGGCATTATCAGTTATCTAAAATACGGTGCTGTAAAATACGATAAACATCAGGTGTCTCTATTTTCTCTGATGCGCAGACATCTAAGTCATGCAATCTGCCGTCTTTAATACCGTATACCCAGCCGTGAATAGACAACTCTTGCCCTCGCTGCCATGCATGCTGAACTATGCTGGTTCGACACAGGTTAGCAACCTGCTCCACCACATTTAATTCGCATAGTGCATCTTCTTGTAACTGTTCACTTTCTAAATCTTGTAAGTCTTTACGATAACGCTGATATAAATCTTTAAGGCTACATAACCAGTTATCAATTAACCCTAACTCCACATCATCCATCACGGCTCTTACGCCACCGCAACCATAGTGACCACAAATGATAATGTGTTTCACTTTTAACACTTCTACCGCATATTGTACCACCGACAAACAGTTAAAATCGGTATGCATAACAAGGTTGGCTACATTGCGGTGTACAAACACATCGCCAGGTAATAACCCGGTAAGTTGGTTAGCAGGAACGCGACTGTCTGAGCAACCGATCCATAAATATTCTGGTGCCTGCTGTAACGCTAATTTTTCGAAAAAGGTCGGATCTTCCGCTTTGATCCTCTCTGACCATTCCTGGTTATTGTTAAACAGCTGCTTCAATATTCTCATGGGGTATTCCTGCTTTTTTCTATTAGAGTAAATGCTTAGCGGAAAAAAGGCCCCAGCGGGGCCTTTTCTTCAATCTTAATTCACTTTCAAGAATCCATGGCCATTTTTAACTTTTTAAGTGCACTTTTTTCTAGCTGGCGAATGCGCTCAGCGGATACGCCATATTCATCCGCTAACACTTGCAAAGTGGTCTTGTCATCTTCATCTAACCAACGCGCTTGAATAATATGTTGGCTACGATCATCCAGTGTGGCTAAGGCTGAGCGTAAACGACGATTAGCCGTTTGCTCCCAGTTGTCGTCTTCTACTTGAGTGGCCACATCTGAGCTGTGATCTTGTAGGTACTGAACCGGCGAAAAATTAGTCTCTTTTTCATCATCATCTGACGCCAAATCAAACGCTTGGTCTTGTGCGCTCATGCGCGATTCCATTTCCAGCACTTCAGAGGGCTGAACGCCTAAGTTGTCAGCTACCATTTTTACTTCATCTTGGTTAAACCAACCCAAGCGCTTTTTAGATTTACGTAAGTTAAAGAACAGCTTACGCTGAGCTTTAGTGGTAGCTACTTTTACCACGCGCCAGTTGCGTAATACATATTCGTGAATTTCGGCTTTAATCCAATGTACCGCAAAAGATACTAGGCGCACGCCGACACCCGGATCAAAGCGTTTAACGGCTTTCATTAAGCCAATATTGCCTTCTTGAATTAAGTCAGCTTGCGGTAAGCCATAACCAGAGTAACCTCGGGCAATGTGCACCACAAATCGCAAATGAGACATAATCATTTGTCGGGCTGAAGATAAACTACCGTCGCTGTGTAGACGTTCTGCAAGTGACTTTTCTTCTTCGGCACTTAACACAGGAATAGTATTTACGGCCTGGATATAAGCCTCCAGGCTACCTTGCGGTACAAGGGAGAAATGGCGCTGAAAATCTGTCGTCATCACACTCGTATTCATTATTACATGACTCCGTATAAAGGCAGCAAGGATGCACTCAGTACTAGACACCAAAGGTTTAGACACAAAAGTGCATGCCGCACGCTGCGCTGCGGACAATGTATTTATTTAAAGCTAAATATTAGAACATGGTGTTGCACTGCTCATATAAGACCACATTTTACGTCTTAAGTTCAAGTCGTTCAAATAGCAAAGAGACTTTACTGGGGTTCAATGGCGCGAATATGACGGCGCACCGAGAACCCAGACGCCAGCAAACTGAGCAAAGTCCCTGTTGCTACCAGCAGTACACTTTCTTCTAAGCTTAGGCCCAGTAGGTCGAAATCACTTTGATATAAATCAGCCAAAGCACTTACTTTGTGGCTGAGCCAAAACACCATCACTAACGTTAACCACCAAGCTAATAATCCCCCTATTATGCCATACCAAAGACCAACATATAAAAAAGGTCTTTGAATAAAACGGTCTGTGGCTCCCACTAGCTTCATAACTTCAATTTCGTAGCGGCTATTCAAAATATTAAGCCGCAGGGTATTACCTACCACCAATAATACCCCAGCCAAAAGTAAGCTGGCCATACCCACCACCGCTTGGCGTAATAAATCGACAATGCCTGACAAGCGCGCCAACCACGCCATATCTAACCGTGCCGTGTCTACGGTGGGCTCAGCATTCATGTCAGCTAGTAGCTGCTCGGCAGCTTCAGGGAGACGACCAGTTTCAGATAGCCCTAAAATAAGCACGGCCGGCAACGGATTGTCCGCCAGCAAGTCGAGCGCCTCGGCAAACCCTGCGGCCCCTTTAAAATCATCTCGCCCTTGTTCGGCACTAATGTAGGTAACCTTATCTATCTCAGGCAAAGCAGCCAACCGGGTTTGCAGCTCGGTAACTTGTTGCTCTGTAGTGCTTTGCTGCAAATAAAGGCTTATTTGTGCCTTACTTTGCCACACTGCACTAACTGACTCGGCATTTTTTAGTAATACATAAAAGCTGGCCGGCAGTGCCAAGCTCACCCCTAATACAGCAATAGTCATAAGCGAGCTTAGCGGGGTACGCCATAGCTCCCCTAGGCTGGCAAAAAGTTGGCGTATATGATCCTTGCCATACATGGCTAGGCGCTGTAGCAAAGATAATTTATATTTGCTCATCACAACTCTCCACCTGCAAGCGACCGGTATTTAGGGTTAAGCTTCTATAACGTTGTGAGTCAATTAACCCCGTATCATGAGTGGCAATAAGCACGCTCACGCCGACACTGTTAAATGCCTCAAAGAGCCGCAATATCTCCATTGATAACTCAGGATCAAGATTACCCGTTGGCTCATCCGCTAATAGTAATAAAGGCTTATTCACAATAGCGCGCGCTATGCCAACTCTTTGTTGCTCACCGCCTGATAACATCAATGGAAAATATCGGTCTTTGCCCAGTAAGCCTACTTTATCCAGTGCTGCCGATACACGCCGGCGAATATCTTGGTGACTGTAACCTTCAATAACTAAAGGAAGAGCAACGTTATCAAACACGGTACGCGCATTAATCAGGTGGTGGTCTTGAAAAATCATACCAATGCGGCGGCGCACATAGGGTATATGATCACGGCGAATACGACTGACGTCTTGGCCATTAAACAGCACTTGGCCATCGGTGGGGCGCTCCATGACGCTTATCAATTTAAGCAAAGTACTTTTGCCCGCCCCCGAGTGCCCAGTCAAATACGCCATTTCCCCTTTGCCTAAGTGGAAACTGACTTTTTGCAGTGCCTGAAAGCCACCGCTATATACCTTGCTAACCTGATCGAAGCGGATCATTTATTCATCCTGCATAAAAAGGGCTTCAATAAACTCTTGGGCAATAAAGGGCCGTAAATCATCAATTTGTTCACCTACCCCAATATAGCGGATAGGAATACCAAATTTGTCGGCAACAGAGAAAATAACTCCGCCTTTAGCGGTACCATCCAGCTTACTGAGTGTAATGCCTGTTACCGGCACGGCCTCATTAAATATTTTGGCTTGGCTGATCGCATTTTGGCCAGTGCCGGCATCCAATGTGAGCATAATTTCGTGCGGCGCACCGCCATCAATTTTTTGCATAACGCGCACGACTTTTTTCAGCTCGTCCATCAGGTGTGATTTATTTTGTAAGCGCCCTGCGGTATCAACAAGCAAAACATCCATTTTTCGGGCTTTAGCCGCTGCAACTGCATCATAAATAACCGAAGCGGCATCGGCCCCAGTGTGCTGAGCAATAACGGGAATCTCATTACGCTCACCCCATACCTGCAGCTGCTCTACTGCAGCCGCCCTAAAAGTATCACCTGCAGCTAGCATCACTGACTTACCTTCGGCCTGAAACTGACGCGCCATCTTACCAATAGTGGTGGTTTTCCCTACGCCATTTACCCCAACCATTAGAATAACGTAAGGTTTATGTGCGCTATCAATCACCAAAGGCTGTTCAACCTTGTTTAAGATACCGGCCATTTCTTCTTTTAGTAGCTCATATAAGGCTTCACCGTCTTTTAGCTGACGACGGTTAGCCTGACGCGTGAGATTATCAATAATTGAGAGTGTGGTTTCTACGCCGAGATCTGCCGTTAGCAGCTGCGTTTCCAACTCTTCAAATAAATCATCGTCAATTTTTTTGCCACTAAAGAGGCCAAAAAAACCTGATCCTATATTTTGTCTGGTTTTAAGCAGGCCAGTTTTTAAGCGGGCAAAAAAACCTTTTTTAGGTGTTTTAGCTGCCTCTTCGGCTAACCGCGCTTCTTCGGCCGCTTTCGCCTCTTCAGCTAACCGTGCTTCCTCGGCCGCTTTCGCCTCTTCGGCTAATCGTGCTTCCTCGGCCGCTTTCGCCTCTTCGGCTAATCGTGCTTGCTCGGCCGCTTTTGCCTCTGCCGCTAACCGTGCTTGCTCGGCCGCTTTCGCCCCTGCGGCTAACTGTGCTTCCTCAGCCGCTTTCGCCTCTGCGGCTAATCGCGCTTCTTCGGCCGCTTTCGCCTCTTCGGCTAATCGTGCTTGCTCGGCCGCTTTTGCCTCTG
>NZ_JBQDEX010000078.1:0-7402 GCF_052084945.1 Oceanisphaera sp. | reverse complement strand
TCTTCGGCTAATCGTGCTTGCTCGGCCGCTTTTGCCTCTGCCGCTAACCGTGCTTCCTCGGCGGCTTTCGCCTCTTCGGCTAACCGTGCTTCCTCGGCGGCTTTCGCCTCTTCGGCTAACCGCGCTTCCTCAGCCGCTTTCGCCTCTGCCGCTAATCGCGCTTCTTCGGCGGCTTTCGCCTCTGCCGCTAATCGCGCTTCCTCGGCCGCTTTCGCCTCTGCGGCTAATCGTGCTTCCTCGGCGGCTTTGGCCTCTTCAGCAAGCTGTTGCGCATGCTTTTCTTGTTCTACGTCTGTTGCTTGCTGATCTTTGTTTTTGCCAAAACCCAGCCATGAAAAAAAACCTTTTTTTGCCATTCTAATATTACTCACTAAATGTCGGGGTGATTAGGACTAGCCGTAACTCGGCACCTTCTTTAGAATACTCACCCCTTATGGGTGCAAACCGCCTTATACTAGCACTTTATTGAAACACGGCGAAACGAGATGGCAAAAGCAAAACCAATTAAAAAAGCCGCAGTAGGCATCGGACAAATTCGTTTGATTGGCGGACAATGGCGTGGGCGTAAATTACCGGTACTCAATAGCGAGGGCCTAAGGCCGACGAGCGATCGAATAAAAGAAACATTATTTAACTGGTTAATGTTCGATATTCCCCATTGTCGATGCTTAGACTTGTTTGCCGGCAGCGGTAGTCTAGGCTTTGAAGCCCTATCTCGTGGTGCCAAAGAGGTCATTTTAGTAGAAAAAGATGCCAAAGTAGCTCAACAATTACAACACAATCTTGCCAGCTTGCCAGCAGCTCAAGGCAAAGTCATTCATAGCGATGCCGTACACTTTTTACAGACTCCCGCTAGCGCATTTGACTTGGTTTTTCTTGATCCGCCCTTTCACCGTGAATTACTGCCCAATGTCTGCCAGTGGTTAGAAGAAAACGGCTGGTTAAATGATAATGCAAAAATTTATATTGAGCGAGAGCAATCACCTGAATCATTATCACTGCCAACTAATTGGCGACTATTAAAAGATAAGCACGCAGGCCAAGTTATTTATCAACTTTACCAAAGGGAAAATGAACAATGAAACTATTAAACTTAGCAATGAAACTGATCATGCTACTATTTTGGGCTGGCGTTATTTACGCTCTTGCAGGTCCAGACTTTAAAGAAGTGGGTTTAATGCCGCTTATTTTAGGCGCTATTGTACTTGTTATGCATATATTACAAATACTTATGCTTAAGCGTGTAGCCAACATACTCAACCCCAGCACGCAAGATTATCTTGGTGTACTGGTCTTTGGCTCTTTTGCTATGCACAAACACCGCGCTCGCTTAAAAGAAGTTATGGAAGAAAATAAGCAGAAAAACGCACAAAGAAAGCAACAGCAAGAAAAGTAATATTACATCTCAGCTCTAGGGAGCTTAGCTCCCTTTACTCTTCACCTAGGATGCTTGGTGCGTCTTGGCCACATTGCCAACAAAGCTCAAAGCTACCGGCGTTATGTTCCCCACATTGTGCACAATACCAATCGGGGCGCTGCTCTTGCTGATAGCGCGCTAAAATCAATTGCGACTGCGCTATATTCTGGGGGCGAACGTGCAAGGTCACTTCAATGACATTAGCAGGCAGCTCACCTAAGGCCCCAGCTAACGCTTCACCTTTAAGCTGCACTTGAATGCCAGACACTTCTAAGGCGCCTTTAATAGTATGCGCTTCTAAGCTATTAGCAGCCTGATAAACCCTCACCCACTCACTCATGTCTTTACCTTTTAACCGCATAATAAACTCCATCATACTCGTCTAAGCAAAGATGTGATCTTTTTTTACGTTGAGCGCTAGAAGCACAAAATGTTTAGTGTGATTGGTATTAGTTTTCCAGATGGGTATTACAGAACTCATCTTAGGTGAAAGGCGCTCATAGAAAAGGGGGTGACATTATGTCACCCCCTTTTGGGTTGTCGTACGGCTCTATTCCCTAAACCAAGTTGCTCCCTGCACTCCTTGACGTATTACCTCAATCCTTAAGGTCTTTCCTCACCTATTCCTTAGGCGTGTCCTTTTTGTCATCCTGACGGCGACTCATCCTGATTCGCGTACTTTCTCCATCCTGGAGGTGTCCCTTACCGCATCCTGCGGGTACTCCTATTTGCCTTACTTGGCAAGTCTATCTTCCTGATGGACTTCCTCGCTCCCTGCACAATTAACTATAGAGGTTTTCACTAATCTCTCAATATAGAAACTCAGAGAAAATTAAACTCCATCATGCAGCAATAACATAAAGCTTTGTTTTTAAAGCAAAATAAACATCTACTAACGAAAAAGCCACAACTTAAAGCGTGTTATCCACCAGAGGGTTGCGACATTACTTACAAAAAAATGGGCCAATCTCTTACAAAGATAGGTTGTCAGTAAATAGAGAGAGGACTAACAGCACTCACTTATTGTGCAAAAAGCGCAGTTATTACCAAAAAACCACGGCTGTAAACGATTATTAACAAAAAGTAGCCTGAATAACCGAGTCCGCTTACCATGAATCAACGAATACCGAAGGAGTAATAAAATGACCCTATTAACCCCACCCACTCCGTTAGTCGATTGCCAGTGGTTAGCGACTCATTTGCACGATCCTAATTTAGTGGTATTAGATGCCAGCTGGTATATGCCAGCAGCTAAACGCTCGGGAGAACAAGAGTGGCTATCTCAACGCATTCCTGGCGCCCAATTTTTTGACTTTGATAGCAAGATAAAAGACGAAAACAGCCCACTTCCACATATGCTGCCATCCGCTGAACAATTTTCACGACAGGTTTCTTCGTTAGGGGTAAATAACCACAGCTGTATTGTGATCTACGATGGCAGTGGCATATTTTCTGCCCCTAGGGTGTGGTGGATGTTTAAAGCCATGGGGCATGAACACGTAGCCGTACTAGATGGCGGCTTGCCCGAATGGATGGCACAGCGGCTTCCCGTAACCAGCGGCGACGCCAAACCAGTCGTTAAAGGAGAGTTTATCGCTAAGCGGCAAGCGGCTTGGATAGCCGATGCGGGGCAAGTACAAATGGCATTACCTTCGCCACAGAGCTCTCAGCAAGTACACAGCCAAGTTTTGGATGCCAGAAGTTTCGAACGCTTTAGCGGCCAAGCCGCAGACCCCCGCTCAGGGGTTAGAGCCGGTCATATGCCGGGGGCTATCTGCTTACCTTTTGGTGAACTATTGCAACAAGGGCGCTTTTTACCTCAGGCACAGTTAGCAGATAAGTTCGCCAAGCTGCTCTCTACTGAGCACAACTTAATTTGCAGCTGCGGATCGGGCGTTACCGCTGCTATTTTGGCGTTAGCTGCCAATATTATAGGGCATCAGCACATTGCCGTTTATGATGGCTCATGGGCCGAATGGGGGAGTTCGCCACATCTTCCCGTTATAACAGACTAAACCGACACAATAAAAAGCCCGCCATTAATGGCGGGCTTTTTAGTGCAAGCGAGAGTCAGATTATGACTTAACGTCTTCTTCTGCTACCGGACGTGCTGCGACACCCATTTTTAGCGCTAGCCAAATAACGAGTACCAAGCTAATCATCACCGAAAAAAAGTTAGTGCCCATATCAGGAAACTGGGTGCGTAACACCGCTGAGTAGCCAAACACACCTACCAAAAATGCCAGTAAGGTGCACAAAGGAGTATCTCCTTCCATGGGGGCACTTAAGTATTCTTGAGATAACATACGAGCGGCTAACGCTAACGCGATAATCGGGAAAATCGAAAACGCCAACTGGCTAACGCTTAAGGTCGCTAAAGTGGCGTTACCACATAGACCAACCAACAGGGCTAACAAAATAGGTTTACGACGAATTGTTTTACTTGCTGACATGATCATCCTTCCTCATATAAGGCTTAAAGCCTTTTTGCTTTATTGTATGCATCTGCGCCCTTAGCAATAATCCGCAGTTGCAAGGTCATACGTTCAGACAATGCTAAACGTTCATTTTCATTCATATCCAGCGCCTCTGCCCCAGCACTAAATACAATAGTGACCATAGCCTGAGCCTGCATTTCAGCATAACTTCGGCTAGTTTGCTGCTTCTCTTCTAAATAATCTGTCAGTTCAGCTGTAAAATGTTGAATTTCACGAGCCACTGCCTGACGAAACGCCGCCGAGGTACCAGAGCGCTCTCGTAATAATAAACGAAACACATCTGGACTTCGTTCGATAAATTCCATAAAGGTTTTTATCGATATTTGAATAACACTACCACCATCGGCAATACGCTGGCGAGCTTGACGCATAAGTTGTCTAAGGGTGAGCCCGCCCTCATCAACCAATGTTAACCCTAACTCTTCCATATCTTTGAAATGACGATAAAAAGAAGTAGGTGCTAACCCCGCCTCTCGCGCTACTTCGCGCAAACTTAAGCTAGAAAAGCTACGCTCTGCACTCAACTGACTAAAAGCCGCATCAATTAACGTGCGTCGAGTCTTTTCTTTTTGTTCTGCACGAATGCCCACTGCACACCAAGATCTAGCTTATTCATGTAGTGATCATACCCCTTTCTTACCATGCAATCAGCTCCGTTCGCTCATTTTTTGATTGACCCTATCGCTATTACAGTCAAAAATGGCGTACAGCTGTTCGCTCAATGGATAATTAAGATGCAAAAACCCCCTATAATTTGGACTAATCTGGCCGTATTTTCTGTGACGGGATTAGCAGCATTAGTGCTTGTACCTTGGTATGGGCTTAGTCATGGTTTTAATGGTTGGCAGTGGTTCGCAATGTTGGCGTTATTTAGCTATAGCTGCTTATCTATTACCGCCGGTTATCATCGTTTATGGGCACATAAAGCGTATGCCGCACACCCATTGCTACAATGGATATTTGCCTTAGGTGGTGCTTTATCATTGCAAAACTCGGCCTATCATTGGTGCGCCGATCATCGTCGTCATCACCGCCATGTCGATCATACTGATAAAGACCCTTACTCAGCGAGCAGAGGGCTTTGGTTCTCGCATATGGGCTGGATGCTGCGCCACTACAACAGCCCAGACGACAGTAATATTGCTGACCTTAAACGTAATCGTATTCTGGCTTTTCAGCATAAATACTATTTATTACTGACGGTGCTAATGAATGCAGGGCTACCATTATTACTCGGATTGTGGAATGGTGATATTTGGGGCATGTTGCTCTTGGCCGGTGGTTTACGGTTATTTTTGGGACATCACGTCACCTTCTTTATTAATTCACTCGCCCATTTCTGGGGCCGTCAGCCTTACACCAGCAAAAACTCAGCACGAGATAACGATATTTTAGCTGTGCTCACCTTTGGTGAGGGGTACCACAATTTTCATCACTTGTTTGAGTTTGATTACCGTAACGGTATTCGCTGGTGGCATTATGATCCCACTAAGTGGCTGATCCGTAGCATGAGTTGGTTAAAGCTAACCTCTCGCCTACGGACTTGTCCGCCCGAGCGCATTGAGCAAGCGCAGCTAGAACGTCGTTTTGAAGTTGCCCGTCAAAAGATTATGAAGCGCCAGCAAACCGCCGACACCGAGCAATGGTTAGCCTTATTACACAGCGAATATGAGCGGTTGTTACTGCAATTAAAAGATTACTACCAGATGCGTAAGCATTTGTTAGATATAAAGAAAAAAGCCGTGCGCTGTAAATATGAAGAGCTACGCCTACGTTTAAGCTGTGACGAACTTAAAGCCGCCTTTACTATTCAACGCCGCAACTGGTTAAAATTGACCACGCGCTTGGAGTTGGCGTAACCACCTAATGCCTAAGTAAGCTGCTATAGGGCTGTGACTAAGAGACCGATTGATGGCTTGGCGCTTTCTCTTTGACAAAAACCCAGCAAAATATCATAGTCACCGCTATTTTAAGTTAACAGCTACTCGCCGTTTAACTTTATAGCCAGCAGGAGCAGCAATACGTGGAAAAAAGGGCGCAATTTAGCAGCAAGCTAGGGTTTGTGATGGCCGCCGCCGGTTCAGCCATTGGCGTGGGTAATATTTGGGGCTTTCCAACTCAAGCTGCCAGTAATGGTGGTGGTGCCTTTTTGCTGGTCTACCTGTTGTTTATTTTTTTACTGGGTTACCCCATGTTGGTGGCAGAAATTACCATTGGTCGCCATGGCCAAGCTAACCCATTTTTAGCACTTAAAACCCTGACTAAAAAACCGCTGGGCAAGTCCATTGCGGGTTTGGTGGGCCTGGCTTCAGTATTAACCGTCAGCTTTATTTTTACTTTTTATGCCATTGTGTCGGGCTGGTTTATCTCTTATGCCTTAGATCCCATTGCAAGCTTGGTGGGAGCAGGTAGTACAGCCAGCTGGCTAACGGACTTTTCAACCTCGCGTAATGTGGTGTTTACCCTAGTCTTTGCGCTATTAAGCTTATATGTGGTGAGCCGAGGTCTTGAGCAAGGTATTGAAAAATGGTCGAGCCGACTAATGCCACTACTATTAGTCATGTTGGTGTTATTAACCGGTTATATGTTGTTTCAACCCGGCGCCAGTGAGGGCTTAAAGGTATATTTAGTACCTGACTTTGCGCAGGTATTAAATCGCGATGTATTAATAGGCGCACTGGGTCAGAGCTTCTTTTCATTGTCGTTAGGGGCAGCGGTGATGATGCTTTACGGCTCTTATCTTAATCGCCAAGCTAATATTCCGGCCTTAGCGGCCCAAGTTACATTACTCGATACCGGTGTGGCTTTTATGGCAGGGATGCTCATTTTGCCGGCTATGTATGTGGCACAGCATAATGGTGTGACCATTTTTGCCGACGACGGTAGTCTACTCAGCTCAGATACCTTGGTATTTTCGGTATTACCTGCCTTATTCAATACCATGGGAGCGGCACAATACCCCGTGGCCTTTGCCTTCTTTTTATTGATGATAGTAGCGGCACTCACCTCGGCTATTTCGATGCTAGAAGCTCCGGTGTCTTTGGTTCTGGAATCTACCAAGCTGTCGCGTATTAAGGCCACTTGGCTGGTCACTGCGTTATGTACGCTGTTTAGTATTGTGATTGTATTTAACTTTGGCAGCTTATTCGGCCTAGTGATCACTGCCACAACTCAGTATGCTCAGCCACTGGTGAGTATGTGTATTACGCTTTATGCGGGTTGGGTTTGGCATCGTCACTCGGTACTGAATGAGCTGAAAGCCGGCTATCCCGAAATAGAGCGAGGTTTATTCTGGAAAGTGTGGCCTTGGTACGTGCGCTTTGTCTGCCCGGTATTAGTGCTGGTGGTAATAGTGCAGTCATTTGCGGGCTAACAAGTAAATAGTGCCGAGCGTTGGGCTCTTACTATTAAAGAGCCCTTTTTATACCAATTTGGAAAAATAACTGATCTATTTTTGTTTGTATAAAAAGTCGAACAAAGGGTCTAC
>NZ_JBQDEX010000077.1:0-13354 GCF_052084945.1 Oceanisphaera sp. | reverse complement strand
AACCTGCGACCAATTGATTAAAAGTCAACTGCTCTACCAACTGAGCTAATGCCCCAAATTTTCTTAATATGCTCGCAAATTTGCTCTGCTCAAGCTCACCTGCCAACGGCGGCCTATAATACGGATTTAATTTCTTGGTGCAACTGCTAAATCAACATTTTATTTCGCTTGCTTAAAGAACGAGCACTCAAGGCCTTTTATAGGGATAACAAACCCCGCTTATAACTCAGCAAGGCTTTTTTTAGCCAAGGTAGCGGCCGCTGAGTTTGCATACTCATTAATCACTTGTTTAAAGCGTTGTTGAGCTTGGCCAGCATCATTTTGCTGGCTTGCAATTAACCCTAGTTTTAATAATGAGTCAGATCGTTTATTAGATTTAGGATAGGCATCAACCACACGAGTAAATTGTGACTTTGCCTGATCATATCGCTGCTGGGAAAATAATAGCTGCCCTAACCAGTAATGGGAGTTAGGTACATAACTAGACTGAGGATATTGAGTAATAAAGCGTGCAAAGGCAGGAATGGCCGCATCATAGTCTTTATCTTGTAACACTAAGTTAACCGCCTTGTCATAGGCGGCCTGTTCGTCACCGTGAGACGTGGTTGAACCACCAGTACCTCCCGCGGGCTGTTGCGGTGAGCTTGTTTTTTGAGTAGCACTCGACTCAACCGCCGGACTAGAAGCGGCTTTTTTTTGTGGTTTATCGGGCGAGTCTTGCAGTTTAAGCAAAATATCGCGCTGGCGACTAATCACCTGCTCTAGACGATGATTTTGCTCTTCTAGCATGCCGCGCAACTCACTAACTTCACGCTGTAACGCGCTAAATTGTCGTTGCTGAGCAATTTGTGTCTGGCTTTTAGCGTTGAAGGCCCGTTCCAACTCAGCCAAACGATCATTAACGGAGCCGCTGCCACCCACATTACTTACTGGCGCTTGTGCCAAGCAAGCCGTGGATAAAACAGCGGCCATTACTATGGCCGCTAATCTATAGGTCATAAATCAATGTAAACCTTAATAAACGAGAACCGCACGGCGATTCTTAGAAAACGCAGATTCAGTATGAGAAGCATCCACTGGTTTTTCTTCACCATAACTGACTATGGCCAGTTGCGCGCCACTTACACCCAAACTCTGCAGGTAACTGGTTACCGCCTTAGCTCGGCGCTCACCCAAAGCAATATTATATTCAGGAGTACCACGCTCATCGGCGTGCCCTTCAATTAAAATACTCACTGACGGGTTAGAACGCAAGAAATTGGCATGGGCTTCTAATACTTGTGCATAATGACCGCTGACTTCATCTTGGTCAAATTCAAAGTAAATCACATTTTCACGACGCAGGGCTTCATACTGCTCGCGCATTTGCTCTTCAGCTGAAGGCGCACCGCCATTTTGAATGCCGCCAGTTTGTACACCGCCCTCTTGATAGCTCCCCTCTGACTCTGTGCCACTTAAGGTTTCAGAATCACTGGTAGAGCTACACGCAGCCAAAGTAAGCATAGGGAGTGCAACAGCCAGACTTTGCAATAATTTTTTCATTTGCATGATGAGTATTTCCTCTTGTTTGTTATTACATTAATTAAGGTAGGGTGACCATGCTGGTGCACGAACATCACCTTTTCGTACCGGAAGCCTGGCTTTAAAACGCCCATCCATAGACACTAAAGACAACACTTGGCGACCCTGATAGGTCGTACTATAGATAATCATGGTGCCATTAGGAGCCGGACTTGGCGACTCATCTAACTGTGTTTTGGTTAGCACTTGCAGCTGGCCGCCATCTAAATCTTGGCGGGCAATACGATATTGGCCCTGAGTTCGATTCACTAACACCATGCTATTACCATCATGGGTAATACGCGGTCCTAAGTTAGTATCTCCTTGAAAGGTAACACGGCGTGTCTCTCCTGAGTTAAGATCAGCCTTATATACTTGGGGCCGCCCGCCTCGCTCTGAAACAAAATAAAGCGCTTTACCATCGCCAGACCAGGTCGGCTCGGTATCTATGCTGCGATTATTCGTGATCCTTCTCAGTTGCTTAGTTGCCAAGGTCAACACATACACCTCTGGCTGGCCGTCACGTGATAATACCAGTGCCAATTGGCTGCCATCTGGCGACCATTGAGGCGCACCATTAATACCTTTTTGTGAGCTCACCACTTGGCGCTGTTGACTATAAATATCTTGCACTACAATTTCAGCTTTTTTGTTCTCAAACGATACATAAGCCAGTTTACGGCCATCAGGAGACCAAGCCGGTGACATTAACGGCTCGCGTGAGCGCAACAATAACTGTTCATTAAAGCCATCATAATCAGCAATCATTAAGCGGTAAGGAAAATCGCTACCATGCTGCACATTGACATAAGCAATACGCGTTAAAAAGGCGCCCTTAATACCGGTTAATTTTTCAAAGGCAATATCGGCTATGCGGTGCGCATATTGACGAAGCTGCGCCGCTGGTACTGTGGCACTACGACTTTCTAGCAACTTGGCACCGTTTTTATCTAACACATCCGCCAGCTCAAAACGGATACGATATTTATCGCCCTCAGCAGGTTCAATAGAGCCCACCAGTACTGCTTCTACTTGATGCGAACGCCACTGGCTGGCATCCAGATCGTCGGCCCGAGACACCTGCTGGGGTAAACGGTTGCGGTCTAGTGGACGAAAGATACCACTGTTGCGAAAGTCACTGCTAATGACCTCAGCTAAATCTTTAGGCACGTTACCGCTGCCCGTCCATTGAAATGGCACCACCGCCACTGGGCGCGCACTGTCGGTACCGCCCGTAATTTCAATTTCAAAGGCCGCCTTTGCGGGTGTTGTTAGTAACAACACCGGCAGCCATAACCATATCCATCGTTTTATCATTACTATAGCTCCGGTTTCAGCGTCAGATTTGAGTTTTGTAATTCTTTAATTAATTCAGGATCCTTAGGCATTGGTAAAGGACTGGCTTTGTTAATGGCAACCAAAGCAGATCGGCATACCGCACTGTCCCCACTGATCACGCTCGACTTAAGCACTAAACCATCCGTTGCCAAGCGCACATTAATTTTACATTGCTTGCCCAGCATAGGGCTGCTAACAGACCAATTACGCTTCACAGCGGCTTGAATGGCGCTAACGGCTTGATCAATTTCTCCCTGCGAAGGCGGCTTAGGGGCACTGCTATTACCTAGATCATCGCCCAGAAAACTTTCAAGATCGGCCAACGCTTGGTCACCGGCCGCTTGCTTAGCCTCAGCCGCTTTCTTGGCCTCAGCGGCTTTCTTAGCCTCAGCCGCTTTCTTGGCCTCAGCCGCTTTCTTGGCCTCAGCCGCTTTCTTGGCCTCAGCAGCTTTCTTGGCTTCAGCCGCCTTCTTGGCTTCAGCGGCCTTCTTGGCCTCAGCGGCCTTCTTGGCCTCAGCGGCTTTCTTAGCCTCAGCGGCTTGCTTAGCCTCAGCAGCTTTCTTAGCTTCAGCGGCCTTTTTGGCCTCAGCAGCTTTCTTGGCCTCAGCAGCCTTCTTGGCCTCAGCGGCCTTCTTAGCTTCAGCGGCTTTTTTAGCTTCTGCGGCCTTCTTGGCCGCCTCAGCTTGGCGTTGCTCTATCACTTTTTGCTGTTCAGCTTCAGCTTGGGCTTTTTCTGCAGCGAGTGCCCGTTGCTGCTCGGCAATACGAGCGGCTTCTGCGGCTTGTTCTTGTTCAATGGCATCTTGTTTCGCTTTGGCTTCGGCTTCACGCTCTGCTTCAGCTTGTGCCTGCTCTTGGGCAACATCTTGTGCCTGCTTGGCGCGCATTTCCTCTAATCGCTTAGCTTGCTGAGCCACCATGCCATCATCAATCATGGTGGCTTCAATAATAGACACCGATTGTGTTGGCCGTTTAGGCGCCTTAAAGTCGATGCCTATCAGCAGCACAGCTCCCACCAGCAAATGCAGCGCCAGCGAGATAATCACCGCTTTTTTAATACCGCTTTGCTTTGTCATCACAAGCCCATTACTCCGCCGGTTGTGTCATTAAACCTACGCTGGGTACACCGGCTGCTTTTAGCGTGGCCATCAGCTGAATAATAACGTCGTAACGCACACTAGCATCCCCTTTAACCACCACGGGGGCATTGGGTGTTAGCTTAAGTTGCGCCATCACCATATCTGACAACACCAGCAAATCGACCGCTTCATTCTGATTATCGCCCACATCCAAAAAGTAGTTTCCGCTCGCATCAACCGACGCGACTAAGGGAGTATCGCTGTCTTCTGGCATCATTTCGGCTTCAGCCTGGGGTAAATCCACATTCACTCCTTGAGTGATCACGGGGGCTGTGGCCATAAAAATAATCAACAGTACCAACATCACATCAATGTAGGGCACAACGTTGATTTCGGCCACGCTTTTGCGACGACGACGTTGATAGCGCTGCATTATGGTTTACCTGCCGCGACTTGGCGGTTAAGAATGGCTGAAAACTCATCCATAAAATTGGCTAAGTTATTCTCTTGGCGCTCTACTTGATAACCAAAACGGTTATAGGCAATCACCGCCGGAATAGCAGCAAACAAGCCCAAGGCGGTTGCAATCAGTGCCTCGGCAATACCCGGAGCGACCATAGATAAGGTCGCTTGTTTAACTTCCGCCAGTGCAATAAAGGCATTCATAATGCCCCAAACGGTACCAAACAGACCGATATAAGGGCTAATAGAGCCAATGGTCGCCAACATAGACAAGTTAGTTTCTAGGCGGTCTACCTCACGGGACAAGGCAACGCGCATGGTGCGATACGTGCCCTCTAGTAAGCTTTCTTGGCTACGGCCTTGCTTTTGCAAACGCACAAATTCTTTAAAGCCGGAGTAAAATACTTGCTCCATACCCGCAAGATTATCGCGCCGCGCATTACTCTCATGATAAAGGCGACTTAAATCGGCGCCAGACCAAAATTTATCTTCAAATGCTGCAGAAGCACGCTGTGCCGAGGCTAATACTTTGCGACGATTAATAATCATGGCCCACGACAAAATAGACATGGCCATTAGCAGCAACATCACAAACTTCACCAGTAAGCTGGCTTGTAGAAAAAGACCTAAAAAAGATATGTCAGCATGCACCTGATATTACTCCCATCAGCGGCTTAGGAATGGCAAAGGGTTTCATTTGTTCTATTTGAACGCAGGCAATGAGCACACTGGCTCGCGCTAATACATGGCCTGCCTCATCTAAAACGGCTTGTTCAAATACAATAGAGGCCCGTTTTAACTGTGTCACCTTAACGGTAACGGTTAATAAGGCATTAAAGCGAGCAGGCTTAAAGAGCTCCAGCTCAACCTTGCGCACCACAAACGCCACGTTTTCTGCTAACAGGGTATCTTGCTCAACCCCTAAGCTGCGTAGCCATTCAGTACGAGCTCTTTCCATGTATTTCAAATAGTTTGCATTATAAACAATACCACCGGCATCGGTATCTTCGTAATAAATACGCACCGGCCAGTTAAAGATTGTGTTAGACATAATGTAGTTAGCCATAAAAGGGCCAAAAAAGAGGCGTTTACTATACCTCAGGCAAATTTAGGAAAGAAGACAATGACTCACAGCGACGACAATTCTCGGCTAATAAGGAACTTAAGGGCTGCGGGATGCGCCCAAAAACGTGAAAGCTGGGGATTAGGGAATGGGGAATAGGGAACACAGCGGCTTGTGACACTTTGTATGCTCACCGCTTTTAAGCCCTGCTATGGATTTTCGGTCGATTGAAATCGACCCTACAAGGGCCACTGATGGTTTTGACCGCTTCCAGCTTATTACTGCTTGTTTTTTTGGGGGGGGGGTATCTCTTCCCCCTCACCCCTTGCAGGTTTGTTTTAGCTAGTCCGCTTAACCATTATTTCCGTAGATTCCGTGACAAAATATTTGATCTTTTGAACTTCATTCAACACTCAACATTAAAAATTCAGCATTGCCCTTAAGGCGCTGTTAGTCGCCCTTGCGGTAACTCAAAACCAAAATGTGTATACGCACGCGGGGTTGCCATACGTCCACGCGGGGTGCGTTGTAAAAAACCTTGTTGAATCAAATAGGGTTCAATCACATCTTCAATGGTTTCTTTTTCTTCACCAATGGCGGCGGCTAAGTTATCTAGCCCCACAGGGCCACCCATAAACTTATCTAACAATGCCATTAGCAGTTTGCGGTCCATGTAGTCGAAACCTTGCTTATCAACATCCAACATATCTAGCGCTTGGCTGGCTATCTCGGCATTAATATCGCCACTGCCTTTTACTTCGGCAAAGTCTCGTACTCGGCGCAACAAGCGGTTAGCAATACGAGGCGTACCACGGGCACGACGCGCCATTTCATAGGCACCATCATCATCAATTATTAAGCCAAGCTTTTCTGCACTGCGACTAATAATGTGTGCTAAATCTGAGACTTGGTAAAACTCCAGCCGTTGTACTATACCAAAACGATCCCGTAGCGGTGAGGTTAATGAACCAGCGCGGGTGGTGGCGCCCACTAAGGTAAACGGCGGTAATTCTAATTTAATGGAACGCGCAGCAGGGCCTTCGCCAATCATAATATCCAGCTGATAATCTTCCATTGCCGGATATAAAATTTCTTCTACTACTGGGCTAAGGCGGTGTATTTCATCAATAAATAACACATCACCCGCTTCTAAGTTAGTCAGCATGGCGGCCAAGTCACCGGCTTTTTCTAACACTGGGCCCGAGGTGGTTTTAATGCTCACCCCCATTTCAAAGGCCACAATATTAGCCAGCGTCGTTTTACCTAAGCCCGGAGGACCAAAGATCAATAAATGATCGAGCGCCTCTTCACGACGACGCGCCGCTTCAATAAATATTTCCATTTGCCCGCGCACATGATCTTGGCCACGATACTCCGCCAATGCCTTCGGGCGAATCGCGCGATCAATCACCTCTTCTGCTTGCTGAGGCTCAGGATTAATAAAACGGTCCGCTTCTATCATCAATTACACCATGCTTTTAAGTGCTTCGCGGATCAACTGCTCTGCATCTAATCCGGGTTTGGCCGACTTTTTAATCATCTGCTCGGCCTGATTCGCTTTATAACCCAAGGCTTGCAAGGCCGCGACCGCCTCACCCTTAGCACCCTCTATTTGGCCGGCGTTGGCTACCGCATCGGGGACTGGATTAAAGAGATCGTAGCCGCCAAAGTTTTTCAGACGATCACGCATTTCAATAATCAAACGTTCGGCGGTTTTTTTACCCACACCCGGCAGCTTCACTAGTGCAGTAATATCACCTTGATCCACATTATAAATAAATTGCTCGGCGGTCATGCCTGACAAAATACCCAGCGCGAGCTTAGGGCCCACGCCGTTGGTTTTAATGAGTTCCCGAAACAGTGCCCGCTCGGTTTTGGTATTAAAGCCAAATAATAATTGCGCGTCTTCACGCACCACAAAATGAGTGAGTACGGTGACCGTCTCTCCCACATTGGGCAGTTCATAAAAGCAGCTCATCGGCAGGGTCACTTCATAGCCAACGCCATTAATATCTACTAAAATTTCCGGTGCCTGCTTTTCGCAAATCACCCCTTTTAACTGACCAATCACGGCACGTCTCCTAACCCACAAGCGAATACGCCAATAGTAATAAACAACTGGATGAATATCCAGTTCAATACAGCCATACGCCTTACGCTGTACGCCGTAAGCTAAAAATAAACACTTTCTTTTGTAGGCTTTGTGTTTAAGCCGTCTTACCGGGCTTGCCCCGGTATCTCATTCTTAGGCACGACAACCTAACGCGAGATCCTGATGTTCATCAGGATGACGACTTAAGATACCGCCCTAAGCCTTACGCGGTACGCCGTAAGCTAAAAGTAAACACCGCAGTTTGCTCTAAACGTATGACGTAATGCGTATGACGTATGGCTTACAGCGTATGGCGTAAAGCTGTAATTTACCGCATTCTTCCTCTTACTGTGCCGCGCACTTGCCCTGCCATGCTGATTAAACTTTGGTAGGTATGGCCGTGGCACAAGGCCACTGCTAGGCCGTCGGCGGCGTCTTCTTGAGGCGTGCCGGGTAGGTTTAGCATGCGCACCACCATGTGCTGTACCTGTGACTTTTGTGCACCGCCCTGCCCAACCACGGCTTGTTTAATTTGGCGGGCCGAATACTCAGCCACCTCAAGCCCAGCATTGGCAGCGGCCACAATAGCCGCTCCACGGGCTTGGCCAAGTTTAAGGGCAGAGTCGGGGTTTTTGGCCATAAAAACTTGTTCTATGGCAAATAAATCGGGCTGAAACTGTAAGATGATCTCACTAACGCCGTCGTATATTTTCTTAAGTCTGGGGGCAAGTTCAGTATCGGTCATGCGAATGCAGCCCGATCCTAGGTAGGTCATTTTACTACCCGCTTGGCGAACCACGCCATAACCGGTAATGCGAGAGCCTGGGTCAATCCCTAATATAATGGCCATAAGTCAAAGCTATAAGCTTTAAGCTGGAAGCGAAAAGCGAGAAACTGAATCTTAAAAGCTAGCAACCTCTGTCTAGCTTTAAGCTTCTAGCTTCCCGCTTAGTGTTAGGCTTCAGCTTATGGCTTTACAGCGATTCCGCCAGTTCGTCAGAGATATCGGCGTTGTGATACACCTCTTGCACATCGTCTGCATCTTCTAGCATATCGATAAGCTTCATAAACTTAGGTGCTGTGTCTTCATCCAATGGCGCATTGGTCGAGGGGATCATAGTCACTTCGGCATTCACCGACTCAAGGCCTGCGGCATCTAGCGCATCTTTAACTGCGCCAAACTCTTCCCACTGGGTGTACACATCAATGGCGCCATCGTCATGTACTTCTACGTCATCTGCACCTGCTTCTAACGCCGCATCCATCAGGGTTTCTTCATCAAGCCCTTGGTAGCTGATCACGCCTTTTTTCTCAAACAAATACGCCACAGAGCCATCGGTGCCTAAGTTACCGCCGTTTTTCGCAAACGCATGGCGCACTTCAGCCACAGTACGGTTGCGGTTGTCGGTCATGCACTCCACCATAATCGCGGTGCCTGCAGGGCCATAGCCTTCATAAATCACGGTTTCTAGGGCTGCACCATCTAGCTCACCGGCACCGCGCTTAATAGCACGATCGACAGTGTCTCGGGTCATGTTATTTGATAATGCTTTATCTACCGCGGCACGCAGACGCGGATTACTGTCTGCATCTGAGCCCCCTTCACGGGCGGCCGTGGTTAGCTCACGGATCAGTTTGGTGAAGATCTTACCGCGCTTAGCGTCTTGTGCGGCTTTGCGGTGTTTGATATTGGACCATTTACTATGACCTGCCATCAGTATTATCTCCTTTATAAAGTATCAATCAGTCTGTCGATGGCCAGCTTGTTAGTCCAAGAGCTCGCTTGTGCTCGCGCTTGCTCAAAGGGCAACCAACACTGAGCCTGATGCTCAGTGAGTGTGACCTGCTCTGGCCTCGACAGCCGTAAATAAAATTCGTATTCCCAGTTATGGGTCACCCCTGCTCGGTAGCGGTGCCGCCAGCGGGGGTAAATTTCAAAGCGCACTCTGCGCCCAGTTTCAATCAGCTCTGCCCCTGCTCCCAGCCGGATGCCGGTTTCTTCTAACAATTCGCGCTCTGCAGCCTGTCTGCGGGTTTCCCCCAGCTCTAAGCTGCCAGTCACCGATTGCCAAAAATCCGGATTATCTAAGCGTTGCAGTAATAACACCTGATCTTGGGTATGGATCAATACTAATACTGACTCTGGGTGCTTATGGGCCACCATTTAGTTGCCAGCCTGTTCAGCATCATCTGCTTTATCTGGTGTCGCAGGCAGCTGGGTACGAATAGCCAGCTCAGCCAACGAGTCTGGATTGGCAAGGCTTGGCGCATCGGTTAGCAAGCAAGACGCTGTGGTGGTTTTAGGAAAGGCAATCACGTCGCGAATATTATCGGTGCCCGTTAACAGCATCACTAAGCGGTCTAGGCCAAAAGCTAAACCAGCATGAGGAGGCGTGCCGTACTTTAATGCTTCTAACAAGAAGCCAAATTTCTCTTGTTGCTCGGTGGCATTAATACCTAACAGGCGGAATACCGTTTGCTGCATATCATTATTGTGAATACGCACCGATCCCCCACCGACTTCATAACCGTTAATGACCATGTCATAAGCATTAGCGAGCGCAGTTAATGGCGCAGCTTCAAGGTCGCTTGCATCTAAATCTTTGGCGGCCGTAAAGGGATGGTGCATGGCGTAGAGACGATCATCTCCTTCTTCTTGCTCAAACATCGGGAAGTCAACCACCCACAGCGGTTTCCAGCTATCTTCAAACAAGTCTAAATCTTTACCCAACTTCAAGCGTAACGCGCCCATGGCATCACTCACCACCTTGGCTGAGTCGGCACCAAAGAAAATCGCATCGCCGTCTGTTGCACCCGTGCGCGCCAGCAGTTCAGTGACTATGTCTGCGTTTAAAAACTTAGCAATGGGCGATTGCACGCCTTCAAGGCCTTTCGCGGCTTCGTTTACTTTTAACCATGCCAAGCCTTTGGCACCGTAAATGCCAACAAACTTGCCATATTCGTCAATTTGCTTACGCGATAATGCCGCACCACCGGGCACCTTTAGTGCCGCAACGCGGCCTTTGGCATCGTTAGCTGGGCCTGAAAATACTTTAAATTCAACATCTTTGACCAAGTCAGCAATATCAACTAACTCGGTAGCAATGCGCAAATCTGGCTTATCGGAGCCAAAACGACGCATAGCCTCGGCGTAGCTCATAATAGGGAAAGTCCCTAAATCCACATCCAGCACATCTTTCCATAAGCCCGTTACCAGCTGCTCCATAATGGCGCGCACTTGTTCGGCACTCATAAAAGAGGTTTCCACATCTATTTGAGTGAATTCAGGTTGACGGTCAGCACGCAAGTCTTCATCACGAAAGCACTTTACAATTTGGTAGTAACGGTCAAAACCGCCCATCATCAGTAGCTGTTTAAACAACTGTGGCGATTGTGGCAGCGCATAAAAATACCCTTTATGCACACGGCTAGGCACTAAATAGTCACGGGCCCCTTCTGGGGTCGCCTTAGTCAGCATAGGGGTTTCTATATCTAAAAAGCCGTTATCGTCTAAAAAGCGGCGCACATGGCTGGTGACTTTGGCGCGGGTTTTCAAATATCGCGCTTGCTCTGGGCGGCGCAAATCTAAATAACGAAACTTAAGGCGCTGCTCTTCAGAGTTATTTTGGTTAAAGTCGAGCGGCAAAACCTCGGCTTTATTAATAATGGTTAGCTCGTGAGCAAAGATCTCTATGGCTCCCGTCGCCATGTCTTTATTCACTTGAGACTCTGGGCGCGCACGCACCACGCCTGTCATTTGAATACAAAACTCAGCACGCAAGGTTGACGCTAAATCGTAAGCTTCAGCTTTGTCTGGGTCGAAAAACACCTGCACTATGCCTTCACGGTCACGCATATCGATAAAAATCAAACCGCCTAAGTCACGACGACGATGTACCCAACCACTAAGCGTAACGCTCTGGTCAACCAGGCTCGCATTTACCTGCCCGCAATAATGAGTGCGCATGGAGTTTTCCTATTGTTTGCCGTGTGAAAAATGAGCACACGGCATGAATGTGATAGTTATTGCGCGCTAGTATAAGGGAAAACACCAAGCTCGGTAAAATCTTAAAGGGCAGCCCCCAAGGCTAAACGCCAAGTACCCAGCTTAAAAGCCGCGCTTTACGCTATTTAGTTCTTACTAGCAAAATATTAAGAGGCGCTTTAGTTGCTTGATTTAGTCGCTGGGAACTTGGTGCTAGGCGTTGTGATTAAACGGTTATTGAGCTGACTTAAGCCGCGCTGATAAAGCTGCCATGAAACAAGTCCAGCAGCCACATTGCCCAGTAGCACGCCTATATATAAGCCGCTCATGCCAGCCAGTGTCGCCCCCACCCACAGCGCCGGTAAATAACAAACGAATAAGCGTAATATCGAAATCCACACCGCCCGCATCGGCAAGCCCAGCGCATTACACACAGACACCATTAACATGCACACGCCAAGGGCGGCATAACTCACCGGCACCCACAACATATAGCTCATTAAATAACGCTCGGTGTCTAGATCCGGGGCTAAAGCCGGAGCAATTAGCCAACGGCTAGCTAGCCAAAATAAGGCAATAACCACTTGCAAGCCCATCACAAAACGCACCGCAATCAGCACCAAGCTTTGTACCCGTTCTAACTGTTGAGAGCCCAATAGTCGTCCCACCATAGGCGGTAGCGCCATGGTTAATGCCAGCACAATCACAATTGAGAATAACTCTAAACGACTGCCAAGCGTCCAAGCGGCAATGGCCGCGCCACCAAAGCTGGCCACTAAACGCGTCGCTAATAAAGCCGCCACCCCTGGCATTAATTGACTAAGCATGGCCGGAGCGCTGGTGTTAAAAATATCGCGCAGCGCCTGCTTAATTGGCAGTTTGCTGGGCTTAAAGTCCAGCCAATGGCGCTTAATAATGCGTGAATACATAATAGCCGAGCCTACCAAGCAGGCAACAATGGTGGCATAGGCGGCACCGGCTAAGCCCCAATCAAAGGTAAAAATAAACAGCGGATCAAGTAACATATTAACCACACTGGTCACCACCATCATGAGTCCCGGTAGGCGCATATCGCCGTTAGCTCTGGCAATACTGTTGGCAAAATATAAAAAAGCAGCTAACCAAGCACTGGCAAGCCAAGGTAGCCAATAGTCTTCGGTATAAGGTAATAACTCTGGCCCTGCACCTAGGGTGGTGAGCAATGGAATACGCAGCCACCAAATAACCGTACATAAAAATAAAGAAACACAGCAGCCGGTAAGCACCACTAAGCCGCCCATGTGTTTAGCTCGCGTGTATTGACCCGCTCCAAGGGCGCGAGAAATCAGCGCCGTAGAGGCGATACCAATACCAATTTGTACCCCTACTAGCAGTTGCTGCATGGGCAAAGTAAAGCCCAGGGCCGCCAGCGGCTCTACCCCCAACAAACTAATAAACACACTATCAACCAGTTGAAAGCTCATTAGCGCCACCACGCCAAACAGCATAGGCCAAGTCATGCTAAACAAGGCTCGGGGCAGTGATTCACCGGCTAAGTATTTTTTTGACATAAAGAGTAAACTAGACACAAGCAAAGGGGCCGCTATAGTAGCATTTAAAAAAGCGCCAAGCGCCCAGCACTTAGTTTGGTGCCTTATGCTGTCTTACCGGACTTGCTCCGGTATCTATTCTTATGTTTAAAGGCAGATCCTGACTTTCGTCAGGATGACGGCTTATGTACAAAACACACCGCCCTGCGTTTAGTTTGGTGCTCTATGCCGTCTTGCCGGACTTGC
>NZ_JBQDEX010000076.1:9086-13365 GCF_052084945.1 Oceanisphaera sp. | reverse complement strand
GGACTTTATTGAAGAAGATACCGAAGCGGCACGCCTTGAAGCCGCACGCCCCCTTGATGTGATTGAAGGGCCGTTAATGGATGGCATGAATGTGGTGGGCGACTTATTTGGCGCCGGTAAAATGTTCTTGCCACAAGTGGTTAAATCGGCACGGGTAATGAAGCGCGCCGTGGCCTACCTTAATCCTTATATTGAGGCTAGCAAAGAAGTGGGCCAGACCAATGGCCGGGTGGTGATGGCCACGGTAAAAGGCGACGTGCATGATATCGGTAAAAACATTGTGGGCGTGGTGCTGCAATGTAATAACTTTGAAGTGATTGATTTAGGGGTTATGGTGCCCTGTGAGAAAATCTTACAAACAGCCCGTGAAGTGAATGCTGATATGATTGGCTTATCGGGTTTGATCACGCCCTCGCTTGATGAAATGGTCAATGTGGCCAAAGAGATGCAGCGCCAAGGCTTTACCATGCCGTTATTAATTGGTGGTGCTACTACCTCTAAAGCGCACACAGCGGTGAAGATTGAGCAAAACTACGATGAACCAGTAGTATATGTCTCTAATGCCTCACGCGCAGTTGGAGTGGTGCAAACTCTACTCAGTAAAGAAAATAAGCCGGCCTTTGTTGAACGTTTAAACAAAGAGTATGAGGTGGTGCGCGATCAGCACGCTCGTAAGAAGCCGCGCACTAAGCCGGTGACCTTGGCCGACGCGCGCGCTAATAAAGTGGATATTGACTGGTCAAGCTATGTGCCGCCGGTACCGGCCAAGCCTGGCATACACGAGTTTCACAATACCCCTATTTCAGTGGTGCGCGAGTATATCGACTGGTCTCCGTTTTTTATGACTTGGGGACTGGCGGGCAAATTCCCACGTATTTTAGAAGACGAAGTGGTGGGTGTTGAGGCGACTAAGTTATATAAAGATGCACAAGCCATGCTCGATAAGCTAGAGCAAGACGCGAGCTTACGCTGTGCGGGGGTCATTGGGTTATATCCGGCCAACAGTGTAGGCGATGACGTAGAAATTTATGCTGATGAGTCGCGCAGTCATGTAGTACAGACCTTGCGTTTTTTACGTCAGCAAACCGAGAAAAAAGACGGCTTCCCTAACTATTGCTTAGCCGACTATGTGGCACCTAAAGGCACTCAGCCTGATTATATTGGCGGCTTTGCCGTGACCGGTGGTATTGGTGAAGATGATATTATTCGTGCCTATAAAGACGCAGAAGATGACTATAATGCCATTTTAGCCGGCTCGGTGGCCGATCGTTTAGCAGAAGCCTTTGCCGAATACCTGCATTTGTTAGTACGCCGTGAGTATTGGGGATATGCTGCGGATGAAACACTGGCTAATGATGAGTTAATTCGTGAGAAATACGACGGCATTCGTCCGGCACCGGGTTATCCTGCTTGTCCTGAGCACACCGAAAAAGGTACGCTGTGGAACTGGTTAGAAGTCGAACAGCGCATTGGTATGCAGTTAACAGAGTCTTACGCCATGTGGCCCGGTGCGGCTGTGGCAGGCTTTTATTTCTCGTACCCGAATACTCGCTACTTTGCGGTGGCACAAATACAAGAAGATCAGTTGCTCGATTATGCCGATCGTAAAGGCATGAGCCGAGCAGAAGCAGAGAAGTGGTTAGCACCTAATTTAAGTGCTTAATTTATTGCTATTGATATAAAAAGGCGCCATTGGCGCCTTTATTACCATTAGGAGCGGGTGATGTTAGTTGCCATGTTAGTTTCAACACGTCAGATAAAAACAAAATGGCTGCTAGCAATGGCACTATTATGTCTAGGTATAGGGCAGGCCAATGCCAACACCCAAGAAGAAGATGAGCGGGAAGATAATCCTAAATATGCCGCTATTATCGTAAATGCCAACAGCGGCGAGGTGCTGCATGCAGACCGTGCTGATGAGCCTCGTTATCCGGCTTCATTAACCAAAATGATGACGCTCTATTTACTGTTTGATGCTATGGATAATGGCTTGATGCGACTCGATACTAAAATGCCAGTATCGGCCCATGCGGCTTCTATGCCACAAACCAATATCTCACTAAAAGAGGGCGACCGGCTGCGGGTGCGCGACGCCATTCCGGCACTGATTGTGCGCTCAGCTAACGACGTTGCTGTGGTGGTCGCTGAGGCATTAGGGGGAACGGAGCGTGAATTTGCCAACATGATGACGGCAAAAGCAAAAGCGCTGAATATGACTGCCACCACCTTTCGTAATGCGTCAGGCCTACCCGATGGTGAGCAGCGCTCAACGGCGCGCGACTTGTCTATTTTGTCTCTGCGTTTAATGAAAGATCATGCTGATTATTATCACTATTTTTCTGCGCTGACCTTTACTTTTAATGGCAAAACTTACGATAGTCATAACCGCATGGTCAAAGACTATGCAGGTACCGATGGGATGAAGACGGGCTATATTAGGGCTTCTGGTTTTAATGTGGCCACCTCTGTATTAAGAGATGGTCAGCGCTTAGTTGGCGTGGTCATGGGCGGAAAAAGCTCACGCTCACGTAATGCCGAAATGACAGCTCTATTAGATAGCAGTTTTATACAAGCAGAACAGCTCGCTAAATTTTCCCCTAATACCGCTAATAAAACTATGTCGCCGCCGGTGAGTCATATTGTGGTTAGTACCCAAACTGTGCGCAAAGTGACACGTAAAGCACCGGATACCAAAGTGAATACTCGACCGCCAGCTGTGGTTGAGGTGGCGGCACAGCCGCCTGTGGCTCCTAAGTCTTTACCGACACCGGCTCAGTCTTCGAATCAGCCAACAGCCGCAACACTGGGTTGGGCAATACAAGTGGGCTCTTTTCAAGGCTCGGAGCAAGCAAAAAGCAGAGCGACTAATGCCCAGCGTCAGCTGGATAATATTAAGCCCTCTCAGATAAAAGTGAGTGAAGTCAGCTTAAGTGATCGTGTGCTATATCGTTCACAGTTAGTTGATTTGCAGCAAGAGCAAGCCAAGCAATCTTGTGTCCGTTTAGAGCGTCAAGGTATGGATTGCTTAGTGATTAAAATGCCCAACAGCTAGGAGCCTTTGAGTAGCGGTAAGTGATACCCATCTACCTTGAGTCTAGGGTCGCTATCGTTGCAAGGCCTAAAGAGGTCGAATAAATTCGACCCTACGCTCGGGGGTAGATTGGTACAAAAGCTGATCTTTGTGCCTCCACCGCTCAACATAAAAATAGATCATATATTTACTTAGATTGGTATTAGACGTAGCGCTTGCCACCAACAGAGTATTTACATTTTAGACATCCGATGGGCTTGAATCTTTTTGTAGGGGCGAATTTATTCGCACAAAAAAGAGGGCACTGCATGAAACCGTTAATAAGAAAATAGAAATAGAAAAGGGGCAACTTAAGTTGCCCCTTTTTGGATCGTCTATGTGGTTTAGTCCATCAACCGATATTGCTCCCTGCAATCCCTGACGTGCCGGTTCCTTTTTAGCTTTCCCTTTCCCATCTCCGTTGGGCAGTCCTTGAGTCATCCTGACGGCTCATTTTCCTAATGATGCCTGCTCTCTGTCCTTGAGGTGTCCTTGTGTCATCCTGACGGCTCGTTTTCCTAACGATGCTTGCTCTCTGTCCCTGAGGTGTCCTTGTGTCATCCTGACGGCTCGTTTTCCTAACGATGCCTGCACTCTGTCCTTGAGGTATCCTGATGGCCATCTTGGCGACCTAATATCCTAGTAGGTGATGTGCTTCCTGCGAGATAAATATTACCCCAGAGTCTAGAGAATTTACGCCACTATAATGACTAACTTAGTGCTGTTACAAATGGTGTTTATTGTAATGCTTTGAAAGTATTAGGTTATTTTATTTGTAGTGGTAGATTACGCGCATATAAAGCGTATATTCCACAGATGTTTTACGACATTGCGCACCTTGGCTATGGCGAATGTCGCACACCGCCTTAGCTGTGTCGGGGACGTATTAGGCGATAGCTGCAGCTTCATGCGCTAACAGCCAAGCTTTACGCTCAATGCCGCCAGCATAACCGACTAGCTTGCCACTGGCTCCAATCACTCTATGGCAAGGAATAATCAGTGCGATGGGGTTGCGGCTATTGGCTAGGCCTACTGCTCGCACTGCTTTGGGATTGTTAATGTGTTCGGCTATGGTTTTATAGCTGCAATGCTCACCAAACGGAATAGTGAGGAGTGCTTGCCAAACCGCTTGTTGAAAAGCAGTGCCTTGGGGAGCGAGGGGCAAGTCAAATTGCTGGCGTGATCCTGAGAAGTACTCATCTAACTGCC
>NZ_JBQDEX010000076.1:0-8986 GCF_052084945.1 Oceanisphaera sp. | reverse complement strand
GGCTCTTCATAAGGGTGAGCGGCGCGTAAAGCCGCTATGGCGGGGCGAATCAGCGTATCTTGGCACACCAACTCCACGCGTACTTCTGCTACCTGCTCAAGCTCACCAGCTTGGCCGATAAAAGGGCTGGCGGCGGCCATGGGTTTAAACTGGCCGGTGCCCCGGGTTTCAAAGCAGCATTGCTCATAATCGCCAATCTTACCTGCGCCGCTAGCAAACACCGCTGCCTTTACCTGTTCAATATGCGACTCTGGTACAAAAAATACTAACTTATACATAGCGGATCACTCAAAAAATGTGAAGGGAATAGACCAATCTAGGCGGTGCTTGTTTCGGGCAGTCATACGCTGTAAGTAGCATTAAGACAGTGTTTTTATTGCACTTACAGCATACGGCGTATAGCGGCTTTCTGACACTTACACCTTCTTCAAAAAGGCGGCCACTAATTGAATTTGCATGCCATTAACGCGGCCCATAATGTGGCCGGGTAAACTGGCGTTAAGGTTAATCCCTTTAACCACTGTGCCGCGTTTAGCGGTAAAGCCCGCGCCTTTTACGTCTAAGTCTTTAATAATGGTCACAGAGTCACCGGTTGCTAGGCGCACGCCATTACTATCTAACAGCACCTCACTGTCATCTTCTTCTGCATCTACTAAACCGGCTTCAGCCCATTCCTGTACTTCTGGTTCTAAATACATCATATCTAATAAGTCTTGTGCCCAAGCCTCACTGGATAATTTTTTTAGCGTGCGCCATGCCAAAACTTGCACTGCAGGCTCTATGTTCCACATGCTATCGTTTAAGCAGCGCCAATGATGTTGATCTTGTGGCGAGTCTAGCGCTTGGCGACAGGTTTGGCATAATAAAACACAATGCTCGGCCTGCTCGCCATGATGAGGCGCTACTGCGTGTACGGCAAGTTGCTCGGTGGCAGCACAAAGCTCACAGCGGTGATCGCTACGGGTTAATAATTGCTGTTCAATGGACATGGTTAAGCTTCTCACTTTAAGAAAAAATATCGCCATACTCTAGCATAAAACCGCCTTGTTGTTGTGGTTATAGCAGGGATGCCGGACAATAGGTGTTTCATTTGAGTTATTGTTTTCTAGGGGCCAAGACATGGAATATGAGCGGCCAACATTGACATTAGAAATGGGGTGTCTACGTCTACAAGGGGCCTGGACATTAACGCATTATAGCCAGCTAAAGCGTAATTTTAACGCGGTTGAGGCCGCTGTAGATCGGCTAGAAGCCAGCCAATTAACGGCACTGGACACAGCAGGGGCAGCACTGCTGGTTGAGTTATTAGGTGCCAATGTATTGTGTCAATTACTGCCCAGTGCCACAGGGTTATCTGCTGAGCGCCGCGCCTTACTGCTTGCCGTCGCTGAGGTTGTTGAGGCACAAGGCCCCGCGGTTGCCGTGACTACACACTGGACCGACAGCCTAGCCAAGCTAGGAGAGAAAGTGCTGAGTGGCTGGCAACAGTTTGTGCTCTTACTCGGGTTTATGGGGCTGACATTAAGTACTTTGATGCGCACCGTATTAATACCGCGCCGTTGGCGCATCACCGCTTTAGTCGCGCAAATGCAACAATGTGGTCTAAATGCGGTCCCTATTGTTGCCTTGCTCACTTTTTTAGTGGGGGCGGTGGTGGCATTTTTAGGGGCGACTGTGTTGGTTAACTTTGGTGCCACCCTGTACACGGTCGACTTAGTGGCTTACTCCTTTTTACGTGAATTTGGTGTGTTACTCACGGCCATCTTGTTAGCGGGGCGCACTGCCAGCGCGTTTACTGCACAGTTAGGCTCAATGAAGGTGAACGAAGAGTTAGATGCACTACGCATTCAAGGGCTTGATCCTATTGCCTTATTGGTACTGCCGCGCCTCTTAGCCTTAGTGATTACCTTACCCTTATTAGCCTTTATTGCCGTGTTGTCCGGCTTAGCTGGCGGGGCCATGGTATCGTTATTGTCACTGGATATTTCATTAACGCAATATATGTCTATTGTGCAGCAAATTCCTTTGCGACATTTATGGGTTGGTTTAGGTAAGGCACCAATATTTGCCTTATTAATTGCGCTGATAGGCTGTTTAGAAGGGTTTAAAGTGAGTGGCAGTGCGCAGTCTGTTGGCCAACATACCACCTCGAGTGTGGTGCAATCTATTTTTGTCGTGATCTTATTAGACGCGATTGCGGCGCTATTTTTGATGGAGATGGGATGGTAACGCATAGCCAGCAGGTGATCATTGAGGTGCAAAACCTAGTGAGTCGGTTTGGCAGCCATGTGGTACACGATCAATTAGATTTAAGTGTTTATCGCGGTGAGATCTTAGGCGTGGTGGGCGGATCGGGCACCGGTAAATCTGTGTTATTACGATCCATTGTTGGGTTACGTCAACCCAATGGCGGTACAGTGCAGTTACTGGGGCACAATATACTGGATCTTGCTCAAGCAAAGCAGCAGCAATTACAACAGCGCATGGGCGTCTTGTTTCAAAAAGGCGCTTTGTATTCTTCCCTTACTCTACAAGAAAACATTGCGCTGGCACTTATCGAGCAAGTGGGCTTATCGCGCCAAGAAGCTGCGGCATTGGCCATGATAAAGCTTGGCTTAGTTGGTTTAGCGAGAACGGCTGCGGATAAATACCCCGCAGAACTTTCTGGCGGCATGGTCAAACGTGCAGCATTAGCACGAGCTTTGGCTCTCGATCCCGATATTTTATTTTTAGATGAGCCGACCGCTGGGCTCGATCCTATTGGCGCTGCGGCCTTTGATCGCTTGTTATTAACGTTGCGTGATGCGCTTAAATTAACCGTTTTTTTGGTCACTCACGATCTTGATACTTTGTATGCCTGTTGTGATCGGGTGGCGGTATTATCACAGCAGCGAGTATTGGTAGTAGATAGTTTGCCTAAGGTCGCATTGACCGATGATCCATGGATCCGCGACTATTTTCGTGGCCCTCGAGGTCGTAGTGCACAACAGTCGGCGGATGCTTTCGCTCAGGAGTAAATAATGGAAACCCGGGCCCATCACGTATTAATTGGTTTATTTACGCTAGCAGTAGCGGCTGGCATTTTATTGTTTAGCTTATGGTTGGTAAAAGCGAGCGACCAACAAGATTCACAGTTATACGATATTGTTTTTCGTGAAGCTGTCACAGGGTTAAGTGTGGGAAGCAAAGTGGAATACAGCGGAATTCGGGTAGGGGTAGTTACGCAATTATCGCTCGATAAACAAGATCCTCGCCAAGTGTGGGCCCGGGTACGTCTTACTAAGCAAGCGCCCATTAAAGTGGATACCCAAGCACGGTTATCGCTCGCACTTATTACCGGCATCGCCAGCATTCAGTTAAGTGATGGCTCCCCCACCAGTGCTTTGCTGCGTAGTGAAGATGGCAAGGTGCCTCAGCTGGTTGCCATTCCTTCTCCTATTGCGCGACTCAAGCTCAACAGTGAAGACTTAATGCAGTCGGTTACGTTATTGGTTGATAATGCGAACCGATTATTTTCAAAAGAAAACAGCGAGCATTTTAGTCACGTGCTGGCCAATTTAGAAACCACTACCCGTTTAGTCAGTGAGCAAAAAACGGAGTTGCGCCAAGGAGTACAAGACCTAGTGGCGGCAAGTCAACAAATGAAGCTGGCCATGAACAGTGCAAATGGCTTAATCAGTAACTTAGAACAGCAGATTAATCATGACGGCGAGCGGCTATGGAATAATGCCGATAACGCCTTGGCATCACTGAGTCGCAGCAGTGCGCAAATAGAGCGTTTGCTGAACGATAACCAACAGGCATTAGGTGCAGGTTTACAGGGTATGGGTGAATTACAACCTTTGATGCGGGAGTTGCGTAGCACCTTAGTTAGATTGGGTGAACTTTCTCGACAGGTAGAACAAAACCCGGTAAATTTTTTGCTGGGTGGAGACAATATACAGGAGTTTCAACCATGAGCATGACCCCGTTAAGACATAGTCGGTTATTGGGGTATCTGTTGTTACCTATGATGTTGGCGGCTTGCTCGGTATTACCTCAGCCTGAGCCCGTTACTCTGTATCACTTACCCTCTCCTCCTTCCGTCGTTAATGTAGATACCGACCCATCTCTTGGTATTACATTGCAGGTAAATCGGCCCGAAGCCAATGGCTTGCTAGCAGGAGAGAGAATAACGGTAAGCCCAAAACCTAACCAGTTGAGTGTGTATCAAGGGGCTCGATGGGCCACTGCTGTGCCTGTCTTGTTTCGCGATCAGTTAATTACTCGCTGGCAGCAACACGGTCGTTTTGAGCATATTATTAGTGATCATGATGCTTTGCCGGCAGATATTGAGTTAAAAGGGGCTTTACGTGCTTTTTATAGTGAATATCAACAAGGTATGCCGACGGTGGCTATTCATTTTGATGCGCAGTTAATTGCACAGCAAAGCCATACTCTCTTAGCTAGTCGGCAGTTTATAGTGCATCAAAAGCCCCTTGCTGTGGCGTTACCGGCGGTTGTTTCGGCCTTTGGTGAAGCCCATACCCAATTGGCTGATGACATGCTGAAGTGGCTCTTAGTCGTCATCGCAGACAATGAGCGAGAGTAACCATGAGCCATTCTAAAAGAACGCTACGCCAGTTATTTACTGGCCTATCAAACAGCCTATTACTGTTAGTGGTTATGGGCTGTGTGATTGGTGTGGTAGCGGGCTTAGTGATGGCAAGCTTTATTGCACTACTCAACTTGGTATTAGGCAGGCTAAATGGTGAAACCTTAGAAGATTTTGAGTCGCTATCGATGGGCTGGCGCTTTGGCTTGCCGATTTTAGGCAGTTGTTTGCTTATTTTACTGTATCGCTTTACGCCTAAGTCTGCACAAAGCGTAGGCTTAGTCTATGTACTAGAGCGCCTGCAATTTGGGCGTGGCCGATTGCCGATAGCTAATACGCTGTTTCAATTTGTGGCCGCCCTTATTTCATTAGGCTCTGGGCACAGTGTGGGGCGAGAAGGGCCTGCTGTACAAATGGGAGCTGGGGTGGCCAGCTTATTGGGGCAATATACTCAGCGCCCACCCAGTCAATTGCGGTTGTTGGTTGGATGTGGCACGGCGGCAGCCATTTCTGCGGCTTTTAATACACCCTTGGCGGGGGTGTTATTTGCTATGGAGGTGGTGTTAATGGAGTACAGCATATTAGGCTTTGCGCCCATTATTGCCTCAGCCATTACGGCGTCGGCTTTTACGGGCTCTTTGCTAGGCTCGCACTCTATATTAACGCCAACGCGTTTATCTTTAGCTGATTATGGTGATATTCCTAGTTTATTAATGACCGGCGTTTGGGTGGGGTTAGTCGCAGTATTATTTCATTACTTAGTACGATTATTTTTGAAATTTCCAGTTAAATCCCGCGCCGCTCGTTTGCTGTTAGTGGGTCTTATTACGGGCTGTTTAGCGTTGTTTGTTCCGCAAATATTAGGCTCTGGTTACGATACAATTAATGCCACTTTAGGTGATCAGTTACCTGTATTACTCTTGTTATTAGTGCTGGGAGCTAAGTTAGTGGCCACGGCGGCAGCCATTGGGTTTGGTGTACCGGGTGGGCAAATTGCTCCCATGTTAATGTTGGGTGTGTGCGCAGGAGGCATTGCAGGTGCCTTGGTGCCTGGGGGATCAGAACCTGGGCTATATGCTTTGCTCGGTATGGCTGCCATGATGGGAGCCATGTTGCACGCCCCCTTAGCGGCCATTGCCACTGTATTAGAGTTATCATTGAGTGCCGAGGCGATGTTTCCGGCCATGACGGTGGTGCTTACCGCCAACCTAGTGTGCCAGCATGGCTTTCGCCAGCCCTCATTAATTTTAACCCTACTTAAACAGCAGGGCCGCTTGTTACAAACCCATCCTTTACGTGCGGCATTAGCACAGCGTTATTTGTCTGAGTTGGCGCATTTTGAATTTATAGAGGTGGATCTGAGCACTGAGCGTCAAGCAGGCCACCCAGAAAGCGATGCCATTGCAGAGCTGCTTGAGCAGTCACCACTGTGGTTAGTTGTTCGTCAAAACGAGCACTGCTATTTATTAAAAAAGAGTGTGCTGGAGCAGGCATACCAGCAACATGAGTCTACACAGCTGCCCCGCTTACGTGAGTTACTTACCCCACTGCTTAATAGTAACTTACAGTTACTTGAGCTGAGTGAAGATGCCTCTTTACTGACTGGCTTCAAAATTATTCAAAAAGAAGACACTCGTGGCTTTTTAATTCCCATTGGTCAACAAGGCCTAGGGCTAGTCACTCGCCGTCGATTAGTTAAAATGCTCACCTCAGACGAAGCCATGTACTAACATAGTGCAATATTGAATAAAACCTGGTTGTATTTTTGTCGGGGCCAATTCATTGGACCAAAACTGATACGCAGGTTAATGGTCGATTGACATCGACCCTACACAATCCAATGCTATATTGTCTATTTATTCAACACTCATTAAAGCTCAGCTAATGCTTGCTTGGCTTGCGCTTGCCACTTGCCGGGTAGGGCAGCGGCGCTTTGTAAGCTGGCCCGGGCGGCTTCTAGATCACCCAGCCCTTGCTGTGTCAGCCCTAAGTTTAGCCAAGCGGCTGCTAGCTCATTATCTAACTGCGTTGCCTGAATAAAGGCATTTTCGGCAGCCTGCGAATCGCCGTTAGCGTGCTCGGCATTACCTAAGGCAAACCAAGCCAATGCCTGCTCTGGCCAGCGCTTGACTAGGGCTCGCCAAGCGGGCAGAGCATCAGCGGGCGTGTTTGCGGCTTCAAACGCCGAGATACTATTCATCGCTGCTTGAGGTTGTATGGTCTGCGGCAACTTGTCTGCTGGTAGCACCACCATAGCCCAACGGTCACTGCGCGCCCAAGTGGCATCAAAGCGGCTCATTTCCATCACCTGCCTCGATTGCTCGCCGCTATGCAAAATCAGTTGCTGGCGCTCTCTGTTATAACCAATTACCACTGCGTAGTGCCACATTGGTAAGAAAGATAAGCCTAAGTTTTGTAGTACCACCACCGGATGGCCTGCATTCACCTCGGTTAATAGTGCATCAAAACTGCTATTAAGCGGATAGCTAATACGTTGATGCCGGCGTATTGTGGCCAGCATTTCTGGTTGTACACTGCCCTCGCGACCCGGTACAAACACTTGAGGGATCAGTTCATCTACAGAAACAGATTGACCGCTGGCACCTAACACCATTGATAAAGCAGCGGGGCCGCATTGAAAGTCGCGCTGACTATAAAACGGCACGCCTGTGATATAAGACTGTTGAGGTAGCGCGGTCGATGCATCTTGAGAAAGAGTAGGTTGACTGGCGCAGCCACTTAATATGCTTATCATCAATAATGTAAAAAGGCCCGCCATGCGAGCCTTTGTTAAAAATAGAGCGGTTATCATTAGCGGGTAAACGGATAAACGTTGGTGAGACCTAATAGGTCAGTAATTAGCAGTACAATAAAGACTGTGAGTAAAGCGCCAATTACAGCGTTGGCACCTGCAGGCATATTATCTAGCTGATCAGCCATTTGCAGCACTTCTTGATCGGACATAGCAGCGACACGCGCTTCTACTTCGCTCATTTCTACACCGTAATTTACCAGCTGTTCTTGTACATCGGTGCGGGCTAATAAATCATTGATGCGCTCACGTTCAGCATTAATTTGTACCGCATCTAAGGCACTTTGGGTAGACACCAGTTGACTGGGTTGTGCTTGTACGGCCATCGGCATGGTGCCCATCATGAGCGATAAAATGAGCAATGGATTAAGTATTTTAAATAATTTTTTCATAGTGGTGACCTTCCTGAATAAATGAGACGGATAATGGCTGCAATAATAGTACTAAATGGTGCAGCGTGACTCTCTTCTGTGAATTACTTATTGTTATAATGGTAAATCTCTATCTAAATCAGCATCAGTGCAAGCATTTTACTGTTATATAAAAGGCACTGTTACACTACATTAACGCTTGAGTCCTTACTCATCAATAGCTTAGCCCCATTTGAGCCGTTTTTGATTTGCGACAGCAATCGACACCTTGGCGATATATATAGGGTGGCGGTCACTAATAAGGAGAAATATCATTCTGATATTTAACACTAAGCGATGGCTCTTTTTTTTACTCTGTTGTTTATCTGCCGCTGCTAGTGCTGTGAGTGAGAGAACACCCGTTGAGCCGCTTACCGTTAAGGTTATTGAGCGCTTACCTCACGATACTGCCGCATTTACCCAAGGCTTACAGTGGTATCAGGGCGTATTGTATGAAAGCACTGGCTTATATGGTGCGAGCAGTATACGTAAAGTGGAGCCACAGACGGGAGAGGTATTGGCGCATCATTATCTGGATGACGCTTACTTTGGTGAAGGGCTGGCGCGGGTGGGTAATAAACTTATTCAGCTTACCTGGCGCCAAGGGCTGGCTTTTGTGTATGACCTAGATAGTTTAGCGCTAATGCAGACGTTTGATTACCCTGGTGAGGGCTGGGGTTTGTGCTTTGATGGTAAATATTTATGGATGAGCGACGGTAGTAGCACTTTATATCAGCGCGATCCTGACGACTTTAGCTTAATCACACAGCTTAATGTCACGCTAAATAACCAGCCTGTGACTCGACTAAATGAGTTAGCCTGTGTCGGGGAGGATATTTATGCCAATGTGTGGAAAAGTTCTCGATTAGTGCGCATTAACAAAGCCACTGGCCGCATAAACGCAGAAATAGACGCCAGTGCCCTCGTCAAAGAAAGCGGCCGCCGTCATCCCGAGTCGGTATTAAATGGCATTACTTATGATGAGCAAGAGCAGGTGTTTTATCTTACAGGCAAACGCTGGCCAAAGATCTTTAAAGTGCAGTTGCAGGAGAGATAGCGCTCAGCACCAAGCACCCAGCTCAACACAAACGACAAAGCACAGTGTGTTAATACCAATCGTATTAAATAAGTAGTCAGTTTGTACTGTCTGTAAAAGCCGAACAAAGGGGC
>NZ_JBQDEX010000075.1:0-13497 GCF_052084945.1 Oceanisphaera sp. | reverse complement strand
AATCCCTAATCCCTAATCCCTAATCCCTAATCCCTAATCACCAGTCTATAAGTTGCAATACAGATGAATATTTTGATCATTGTCTTATTTTTTGAAAATATAGCTTAGTATTCTATTATTAGCAGCATTAAATATTGGCCTTATGCCTCGCGTTACTGCATCATGCACCGATATAAAATCATTATAGTTTTTAGGGTTTATTATTTGCCAGCTATACCTCAGGTTCCCCAACATCAAGGATACCGACCTATGAGTAACTCTACCCCCACTTCTTCTCGTCGCCGCGAATGGCAGACTTTTTTATTGCTTACCGTCGTACTGATCCCGCTGCTTAGTGTGATGACAGTTGCGGGTTACGGCTTTATTGTGTGGTTTTTACAAATGATTTTTGGGCCACCAGGTCACGTTTCATAATAATAACAATGAGCTCTTCTGGAACCTGATGCGAGAATCAATATGCTAAATTTTATAAAAAAATTCTGGAATACCCTAAGACGTCCCTCGGTACATATTAGTTTGGGGGTGTTAACCATTGGCGGCTTTGTGGCTGGGGTTATTTTTTGGGGGGGGCTTTAATACCGCACTTGAAGCCACCAATACCGAGCAGTTTTGTATTAGCTGTCACGAAATGGAAAATAACGTCTATCAAGAGCTGCAAGATACCATTCATTGGTCTAACCGCTCAGGCGTGCGTGCCACCTGCCCCGACTGTCATGTTCCCCATAATTGGACTGATAAAATTGCCCGTAAAATGCAAGCCAGTAAAGAGGTATGGGGCGCGGTGTTTGGCACCATTGATACTCGAGAAAAGTTTCTTGATAAACGCCTAGAGTTGGCGCAACACGAATGGGCTCGGTTTTCGGCTAATGGCTCATTAGAGTGTCGAAACTGCCATGACTATAACAGCATGGACTGGGATGTGATGTCAGATAAGGCTAAGCGCTTTATGAAACCCGCCGCCGAACGGGATCAAAGCTGTATCGATTGCCACAAAGGCATTGCCCACCAGCTACCTGAAACTATGGTGTTTAAAGATCCGGCACTGGATCAGCTAGAGCAGCGTGCTAGTGGCCTTAAAGTAGAAGATGGCGAGCAATATTACGCCGTTAAAGCCGTTACCCTATATTTAGATGAAGCACTGACTCAAGAAGCCGGTGAGCTAGAAGCCGCCGCCCCCGTCACCTTGCTTGCCCACAAAGGCGATAAAGTACAGCTGGCGGTTCCGTCATGGCGTAAAATGCGCGGCTTTGGCCGAGTCTGGTATGAAGACTTTGGGCAGAATATTCCTAATATGGTGCTAGATAAAGACGTGGCACAAAATGACCAACTTGTGGAAGTCACAGGGGATGCAAAAGAAGATCCGTTAACCGGCTTACCTTGGCAGCAAGTGAACATTGCACTGTGGACAGAATCCGGTGCCCTACTGCCCGATGCCGAAGACTTATGGAGCTATGCGCGCGACACCTATCGCAGCGGATGTAGTGTGTGTCACTCACAGCCGGCCGAAGCGCACTTTGATGCCAACACTTGGCCTGGCATGTTTGCCGGTATGGTGGGCTTTACCAATATGGACGCCGACACCCAAGCGTTAGTGCTTAAGTATTTGCAGAAACACTCTTCAGACTACGCCGATAGCGCGCACTGATCTTAGGTTGATGAGGAAAAAATATGACTATTTCACGCAGACATTTTCTTAAAGGGATAGCAGCCACCTCGGCGGCTGCCCTAATTGGCCAAAGTTTATTAGTACGTGGCGCCCAAGCGGCGGTTTCTGCTGAGGGCACTTGGCGCATGGCCGGCTCTCACTGGGGGGCAGTTAAAGCCTTGGTTAAAGGCGGTGTGGTCACCGAGATCAAACCCTTTGAGCGGGATAAATACCCCACCGACATGATCAACGGCATTAAAGGGCTAATTTATAACCCCTCGCGTATTCGCTACCCCATGGCACGCCTTGATTGGTTAAAAAACCGCGAGCACAGTGACCGTAAACAAAGAGGGGACAACCGTTTTGTGCGCCTTACTTGGGATGAAGCGCTCGATCTGTTCCACGAAGAGCTAGAGCGTATTCAAACCACCTATGGCCCCTCGGGCTTGTATGCTGGGGCAACGGGCTGGCGCCAAACCGGACAATTTCATAGCTGCGGCAGCCACATGCAGCGTGCGGTTAATCTGCACGGCAACTTTGTTAATAAAGTGGGCGATTACTCAACCGGTGCCGGTCAAGTTATTTTGCCTTATGTCATGGGCTCAACTGAAGTGTATGATCAAGGTACCTCTTGGCCCTTAATCTTAGAACACACCGATACCATTATTTTGTGGGCAAACGATCTGTATAAAAACTTACAGGTTGGCTGGAACTGTGAAACTCACGACTCTTATGGTTATTTAGCTGAGCTAAAAGAAAAAATTGCCAACGGCAGCATTAAGGTGATCAGTGTTGATCCGGTGAAAAGCAAAACTCAGCACTATTTACAGTGTGAACAGCAATATATTCACCCACAAAGTGATGTGGCCTTTATGCTGGCACTGGCACACACGCTGTACAGTGAAGATTTACACGATAAAAACTTTCTCAATACCTACACTCTCGGTTTTGAACCCTTCATTGAGTATGTACTGGGTAAAGGCGACGACGGCATTGAGAAAACTCCTGAGTGGGCCGCCAACATCTGTGGCGTAGCGGCTGAGCGTATTCGTGAGTTTGCCCGCTTAATGGCTGGAGGTCGTACTCAGCTTATTTTTGGTTGGGCGATTCAGCGCCAGCAACACGGCGAGCAGCCCTACTGGGCCGGCGCCGTATTAGCCGCTATGTTGGGTCAAATTGGTCTGCCGGGTGGCGGTATTAGTTATGCTCACCATTACAGTGGCATTGGTATTCCGCCCACCGGTGCTAGTGTGCCGGGCGGCTTCCCTAGAAACCTAGACCCAGGCAAGGTCCCTGAACACCCCAGCACCGACTTTAAAGGCGCCAGCCGTATTATTCCGGTCGCCCGTTGGATTGACTGTATTCTAGAGCCCGGTGGCAAACTGCAATATAACGGCAGTGAAGTCACCTACCCCGACATTAAAATGTCCATTTTTAGTGGCTGTAACCCTTGGCATCATCATCAAGATCATAACCGCATGAAGCGGGCTTTTTATGAACTAGAAACCGTGGTCACCATTGATTATTCTTGGAACGCCACCTGTCGTTTCTCTGATCTCGTGCTGCCCGCTTGTACGCAGTTTGAGCGTAACGACATAGACGTGTATGGCGGTTATTCAAAAACCGGTATTTTGGCGATGCACAAGTTAGTGGATCCCCTGTTTCACTCGCGTACCGACTTTGATATTTTCACCGATCTGTCGCGCCGTTATGGACGCCATAAAGAATACACACAAAATAAAGATGAGTTTCAGTGGTTAAAAGAGCTGTATAACGACTGTAAGAAAGCCAACGAAGATAAATATCCGATGCCGGACTTTGAACAGTTCTGGGAAGAGGGTTATGCGCACTTTGGTGAGGGAGAAAACTGGGTACGTCATGCAAGCTTTAGAGAAGATCCTGAAGTGAATGCCGTAGGCACGCCTTCAGGCTTTATTGAGATCAGCAGCCGAAAAATTGGCAGCTATGGCTACGATGATTGTCAGCAGCACCCGATTTGGATAGAAAAAGCCGAGCGCTCTCATGGCGGTCCGGGCTCAGATAAGCACCCTTTGTGGTTACAATCGGTTCATCCCGACAAACGCTTGCATTCACAAATGTGTGAGTCTGATGAATACCGCGCCACCTATGCGGTACAAGGTCGAGAGCCGGTGTTTTTAAGCCCAGAAGATGCCAAAGCACGGGGCATTAACGACGGTGACTTGGTGCGGGTGTTTAACGACCGTGGCCAGTTACTTGCCGGTGCTGTGGTGTCCGATAGCTTCCCTGTTGGGGTGATCCGCATTCAAGAAGGCGCTTGGTATGGCCCAACTGATGCCAGCATTGGTGCCCTAGATACCTATGGCGACCCCAATACCTTAACGCTCGATGTCGGCACCTCACGCTTAGCCCAAGCGCCCAGCGCCAATACCTGTTTGGTTGATGTGGAGGTCTTTACCGGAACCGTACCAGAGGTAACATCTTTTGGCGGCCCAACCGTGGTGAATACTTAAAAGACAGCCTTACGTTTAACGCTGTACGCGATACGCTAACCGCCATACGTAAAATCACAACCGGTGTCTTTCTTTAACGTAAGGCGTATGGCGTCCCGATACCTATCGATAGTTAATCGAGGTCAGTAATGACAATAAATAACACGGCAGGCATTAGCCTGCCTCAAGATACGGCCCCTGCTCTCTCGCCGGAGCAACAGCTGGTTGCTGAGTACTACCAGCACCAAGCATTATTGTGCCAGTGGTTTGCAACCTTACTGGCAGCAGAGCTAAACGAAGCCACTGTACAGGCCTATATAAAAGGTGATGCTGCGCCTTTATTAGACGCTCTTGCTTCATTAGATGAGCTCAGCGAGTCGGTAAAAGCGGTGCAAAATGCCATTAACGGCTTAACTGCATTCGCGCATCCACAATTAGAGCTGGCCGCCGATTTTGCCAGCTTATTTTTAAGTGATGCTCGCCATAGCCCAGCGCCGTATGCTTCTTTATATTTAGATGATGGTCGCTTTAATGGCCCCAGTTTTCAGCGCATGCAGGCACGCTTAACGGCGGCCGGTTATGACATAGATGACGCCTTTAAAGAGCCGGCGGATCATGTGGCGGTAATACTCGATTATCTGGCAGAAAGCTACCGGCGCTTAGCCCTTGAGCCCACGCCAGCAGCGGAAGAAAATTTAGCACTGTTTGTAAAAGAGGAACTAGCCAGCTGGTTGCCTGAGCTGGCACAAAGAGCGCAAAAAGTAGAGACCGCCAGTCAGTTTTACCCAGCACTATTAACCTTAGTTGCGGCGTACTTTAAATAATAACACCTCGCAGTTAGGCGCCATACTTTCGCTATGGCTAACGCTATAAACAAAAAGGCCCCGTAATTCACGGGGCCTTTTTAATATGCAGGCTGTTTTATGCCGCGCCCAACACCGCCACTAAGCCGGTGCCAGCAATGGCGGCACCGCCGACGCGCAAGGCCATGGTTTGCCACTGGTTTGAACAGCTTCTGGCCAGTAAATAACCGGCAACATGCAGCGCTATGGTGGCGAGCATAAAGCCGGCAATATAACTGCTGGCCGCTGAGTTGGCCGGTAGCTCTATGCCATGAGCATTACCGTGTAATAGGCCAGAGAGCGCACAGCAGAGCACCACAACAGATAAGCTGGCAGCGCGGCCAAACGCTAATAAACCGCCTAATACCACCAGTGATAACAATATACCGGTTTCAACGGCGGCAATCGCCAGTCCATTAATACCTAATAACGCCCCCACTAGCATAAAGCCCACAAACGCCAACGGCATTTGCCAAGCCGGCTTAGTACGCCCCATCACCGCCAACATGCCCACCGCCACCATGGCGAGTAAATGATCCCAGCCAAACACTGGGTGCATTAGGCCTGCCACTATGCCCGAGGTATCATGCCCAGGATGCGCCAAGGCCACACTGGGGGCTAATACTGGCGATGCCACTAACAGGCGCTGACCGACTTTATGTAAACTCATAAAAATTCCTAAATTGATGTGTGGTTAAAATATGTGAAAGGTGAGGCGTAAAAGGTGAAGTGAACGACACAACATCAAACACCCAACCCCTGTCACGCTAAACCAGAGCAGTTTTGCTACGCAAAACCGGCCGGCTAAAGCGGCCTCTACCTTATGATTCCCCTCGTGGTAAACAGTTATTTAATCTTCGTTGTTTACTGAAAAATCGGCGGGTAAGGGTTTGAGCATGCCTTCGCGCTGAATAAACTCGATAATGTCAGCCACGCCATCACCGCGCATTAGGTTGGTAAACACAAAGGGACGTTGGCCGCGCATGAGCTTAGCATCGCGGTCCATTACGTCTAATGATGCATTGACCATGGGTGCTAAGTCGGTTTTATTAATGATCAATAAATCAGACTTAGTAATTCCCGGCCCACCTTTGCGCGGGATTTTATCACCGGCGCACACATCAATCACATACAAAGTTAAATCAGACAGCTCTGGGCTAAAGGTCGCCGATAGGTTATCACCGCCACTTTCAACCAGTACTAACTCAAGCTTAGGATGGCGTTCTTGTAAGGTGTCGATGGCGGCCAAGTTCATGGAGGCATCTTCACGAATGGCTGTGTGCGGGCAGCCGCCGGTTTCTACGCCAATAATGCGATCGGAACTTAACGCTTCATGGTGTAGCAAAAAGTCGGCATCTTCTTTGGTGTAAATATCATTAGTCACTACCGCCAAATCGTAATGGCTACGCAGTGCCAAGCATAACTGGCGTAATAAAGCGGTTTTGCCTGATCCTACTGGGCCACCAACGCCCACTCGTAAACATTGTGTTGTCATTACTTTCTCCAAAAATAAATTTTTGTTTTACTGCGTAGAGGCCAGCTAAAGCGGCCTCTACGCCGTGCACCCATCACCAATCCCTATTCCCCAATCCCTTAAGATTTTAGCCCTTATGCCGTCATTGCGAGCGTAGCGCGGCAATCCATGGCCTTTGGGTATAAAACGTCAAGATCTCGCATTATCTTTTTAGGGCGTGCCCGCATTGTTGGTCGATTGAAATCGACCCTACAAAAAACAGGATGAACCCGTGTTATTTTTTAGGTAAAGCCGTCTTCGTAGGGTCGGCTTCAGCCGACCGATTTTAAGCCGTCAGTCAAACAAAAAACTGGATTGCCGCGTCGCTGCGCTCCTCGCAATGACCGGCCCCTAATCACCAGTCCCCAGTCCCCAGTCCCCAGTCCCTTAATATTTTAGCCTTTAGCTGCGAAATAGGCGCGAATATTGGGTTTCATGCAGGCAGCTGGCTTGTACTTGGCCGGGCAAGCTCCAACCGAGCTGTTCATCATTCAGCTCCTGTGCCTTAACAAAGTGTGTTAATAACGCCGGTTTTAATGCATGCAACACTCGCTGAGCCGCCGTTTGCCCTAAGGGCAGCGTCTTACTGGCAACCGTCAGCTGATTTTCTAGCCAGCTCCATAAATACCCTACCGCCGCCCATGGTGCACTTAGCCCCCAATGCTCGGCGGCTAGACTGTACACCGCCATAAAAGCCGGCTCTTTGGGTAGGGATGAAACATCAACTCCTTGGCCTTTTAATAAGCGAACCAAGGCCATGGCTTGCTGTTCATCTTCAAATAACAGCTCATGGGTTTCACGGCTGGCACGCAAGTAATCACTCCACTCTTGGCCTAACTGCGCATCATGTTTGGCTCTGGCCTCAGATAAACGCAGCAATACCGGAATATCTAAATGTGCCATGCCGTGCAACATCCCCTCTAGCCAGCTTTGTAACTCAGCTTCATTGGTTATCCATTGCAGATCTATGGCGGATTCTAAGCCGCTGGAATAGGCAAAGGAGCCGATGGGCAATGCCGGACTCGACAAATGCAGCAGCGCCAGCAGCTGTGGCGCATCAATGTCCATGCTGCTCGCTTGGCTCATGGCTGTGGCTGTGGCTGTGGCTGTGGCTGTGGCTGCCATGATAGGCCCCCGATTCGGGGTGGAAAGGCGCATCACCTTTATCTAAGCGCAGCCCTAAATGCTCGGCCAAATGCTCAAGTACGTGATCGGGCTGAAAGCGTAACCAGCACTCACCCAGTTGTAAGGTGACATGGCGATTACCTAAGTGATAGCAGGCACGGGCAAAGCTTGGCCAGTCTTCAGCATGAGCCGTCACCACTTGCTCATCTTGTGCTATCACAACCAAGATGCGTCCATCTTCTGCTTGTAGCTTGTCGCCCTCGGCCAGCACTTGGCCGCGTTCTAAAAATACCCCTAACTCGACTCCTTGCTCACTAACGGCTTTAAAGCGCCCTTTTTGGCGCAGTTCAAATGGCAACACCAGCTGATCGTCAGCGGTGTGTTCACTCTGCCCTAAACATTGAATAATTTTTAACACTGTTATCTCCAATAAACATAGCTGTAAGCCGTAAGTTCAAACACACCCTGCTTCATCTGGAGCAGCTTGGTGCTAGGCGCTTTGTATTTAAAACAACATATAGAGTTGCGCCAGTGGCAGTACTTCTGCGGGCTCGCAGGTTAATAGCTCACCGTCACAACGCACCTCATACGTTTGCGCATCTACTTCTAGCTCAGGCGTGGCGCCGTTGTGGATCATATCTTGCTTTTGTACCTTGCGGGTATTCACGCAGGCCACCAGCTCACGGGTTAAGCCCAATTGCGATACCAAGTTATTCTTTAAGGCGGCTTGGCTGACAAAAGTCACACTGCTTGCGGATGCCGAGCGGCCCAATGAGCCAAACATAGGGCGGTAATGCACCGGCTGAGGGGTGGGAATAGAGCCATTAATATCGCCCATGGGCGCATAAGGTATGGTACCGCCTTTTAAAATCAACGCCGGTTTAATACCAAAAAAAGCCGGTTCCCACAGCACTAAATCGGCCAGCTTACCCACTTCCACCGAGCCCACTATGTGGCTAACACCGTGAGCAATCGCGGGGTTAATGGTGTATTTGGCGATATAACGTTTAGCACGAAAGTTATCACAGCCTAAGGCTTCATCTTCGGGTAATAAGCCGCGTTGTTGACGCATTTTGTCAGCGGTTTGCCAAGTACGACACACCACCTCTCCCACGCGGCCCATGGCTTGACTGTCGGAAGAGATCATCGAAATCACCCCTAGGTCTTGTAAAATATCTTCGGCAGCGATGGTTTCTTTACGAATACGTGAGTCGGCAAACGCCACGTCTTCGGGAATATTAGGATCCAGATGATGGCACACCATTAACATATCTAAATGTTCATCCACGGTATTAATGGTGTAAGGCCGTGTCGGGTTGGTGGACGAGGGCAACACATTCGACAAGCTACAGGCTTTTAAAATATCGGGAGCATGACCGCCTCCCGCGCCTTCAGTATGGTAGGTGTGTACGGTACGTCCTTTAAAGGCGCCCACAGTGTCATCAACAAAGCCGGACTCATTTAAGGTATCGGTATGAATAGCAATTTGCACATCATACTCTTCCGCTACCGACAAACAGCAATCAATGGCCGCCGGTGTCGCCCCCCAATCTTCATGTATTTTAAGGCCCATGGCGCCGGCTTCTAGTTGCTCACGCAAGGGGCCGGGTACGCTGGTGCAACCTTTGCCTAAAAAACCAAAGTTCATCGGCAATTGGTCGGTGGCTTGTAGCATACGCGCCATATGCCAGGCTCCTGGGGTGCTGGTGGTGGCTTTACTACCGGTGGCAGGGCCTGTGCCGCCGCCAATCATGGTGGTAATGCCTGAGCAACTGGCTTCTTCTATTTGTTGAGGGCAAATATAGTGAATATGGCTATCGACGCCACCGGCGGTGAGTATTTTCCCCTCGCCAGCAATCACTTCGCTGCAAGCGCCTAAGTTAATGGTCACGCCGTCTTGAATATCGGGGTTACCTGCTTTACCAATGGCCACAATGCGGCCATTGGTAATGCCGACATCGGCTTTAACTATGCCCCAGTGATCGAGTATGACCACATTGGTAATGACGGTATCTACGGTGTCGGCATCACCCAGCTGGCTTTGTCCCATGCCATCGCGAATAACCTTACCACCACCAAAGGTAACTTCATCGCCGTAATAGGCATAATCTTGCTCCACTTCAATCCATAATTGAGTGTCGGCTAAGCGAATTCTATCCCCAATAGTGGGGCCAAACATGTCAGCGTAGGCACTGCGGCTAATTTTAGACATCTTGCTCTCCTAATGGACCCATTACATCGCCTCTAAAACCATATACCCGACGCAAACCCGCTAAGGCAACTAGGGTCACACTGCGCTCTTGGCCGGGTTCAAAGCGAATGGCCGTGCCGGCGGCAATATCGAGCCGAAAACCCAGCGCTTGGGCTCTGTCTAATTTAAGAGCGGGGTTCACTTCTGCAAAGTGATAATGTGAACCTACTTGAATAGGTCTGTCACCAGTATTAGCCACCACTAAGGTGCGCCTTTCACGACCGATGTTTAATTCAAGATCGCCCGCAGCGACCTGTATTGCTCCAGGTTTCATCTTGTTTACCTGTTATTGAATGGGATCATGTAATGTCACAAGCTTAGTGCCATCGGGGAAAGTCGCTTCCACTTGCACTTCTTTGACCATGTCTGGCACGCCATCCATCACCTGCTCTCGAGTTAACCAATTGCGCCCACTGCCCATTAATTCAGCCACGGTACGCCCATCACGCGCCCCTTCTAAAATCGCCATGGATAAATAGGCCACCGACTCAGGGTAATTAAGCTTTAGGCCACGGGCGAGGCGGCGCTCGGCCACCATGCCTGCGGTAAACAGCAGCAATTTATCTTTTTCTCTTGGGCTTAGTTCCATGTTGTTGCCTTAATATGTTACTTAAATTAGGTGAGCCAAATGCGGGGAATACAGACTTCACGCATTAATAATACCGGGCGTATCACCCGCCACGCCTGCCACATGCCGGCTCGGCACTCATTCATGTTATCGCCTAAATAGCGCACTAACAGTACACCTAGGCGTTGGGTCAAGGAAAACTCAGGGCTGGGTAAAAGCTGTCGTAATTGCTCAAGTAAGGCGGGTTCAAAATCGACGCCTGTGGCGAGCAAGGTGCCAAACACATTGTTACCGGCAAAGCCAACCCGTGCTTGTTGCAACTCACTGCCCGCACTGAGTTGTACATGCTCATTTAAAACAAGGCGCTCATTACGCCAAACACGAATGCGCTGTTTTACTTGCCCTTGGTGGAAGGGAGCATCACTGGCAGGTCGCCCTAGGCAGACTAAATCCCACCCAATAAAGCGCGCCGTGTCCGCTAACTCGATGCGGGTATCGAGCTCGGCATTGGCATTATTAAAAATAAGGGTTTCTTGAGGCAGCCATTCGCACTCGGCGTTATCGGCTAATTGCAGATGCACGGTTTGCCCTTGCACGACACCGTCACTATCTTGGCCGTAAATTTTACCTGCAGAAGGCGTGGTGAGCAGGCTTTGGCTGTGGGCACTACAATGAGCGTGAATATGTAATTTATCACCAGAAACAAGACCACCGGGGGGATGTAAGATATACAGGTGGCACACGCCGTCTTCAGGATAAAAGGGGCGTTGAATACGCAAGGGGCCAACAAAGGCGAGTTGTTTAAGGTGGGTTTTATTAACAAAAGGGACTAGCTTGAGTTCAAGCTTAGCGAACCATTTTCTATCTGCGCCATAGCCCTGGGGGGCAAGGCTTTGCGTTGCACTCATCACAGTAAGCCATGTGGATATTTTTACTAGTATCTAATTAAAGCAAAATGAATGCGAATAATTAAGTCATTTTAACATTTATTTTCTCTGCCCATCGCCGTGTTCCAAAGGTAACCGGTCAAATATCAAGCGCGATTTAATACCACCTTTACCCGGCACACACTCCATCAGTAACGAATATAGAGACTCACCGTTATACGCCGCGCGCATTGTTCCAGATTAACACATGTAGTTGAGGTAATACGCGGGCATTAAACCACCCATCTTCTGTGACCTTGTCCACCAACCAACGTAATTTGTTATTTAAGGCGTCAAGATCGGTTTCAAGCTCTGGCAGCTCAGGGGTGGCAGGCGCTAAGTTACACGGCTGTAGTGTTAGCGGCAGCTGCGGGTAATGTGCAGCAAAGGCTCGCGCCCACTGATAATCAGCTTCATCGGCAATTACCAGCTTTAAACTCACTTTGGTGTGTGCTCCGGCCTGCGCCACGCATTCATCAAAGCGCGCTTGATGAAAGGACATGCCGGCTGAGGGCGGCTTGGGGCTGAGGGTTAAATGATCGAGCTGGGCAAACCAAGGTTGTGCCTTACTGCCTTGGGTTTCGATGGCAAAGGTATAGCCTTGAGCATGTCCCAGCTCAAGTAGTTCAGCTAAGGGTTGCAGGGCAGGATTTCCCCCCGACAAGGTAATTAGCAAGGGCTTAGCACCACTTAAACGAGCCACTTCGGCCAGCACTTGTGGGGCTGTCATGGCGGCCCAATCGGCTTTAAAGCGCGGTTCAACCGCATATAAGGTATCACACCAACAACAGCGAAAATCACAACCGCCGGTGCGTACAAATACGGTAGGCACGCCCACTAAGGCGCCTTCGCCTTGAATGGTGGGGCCAAATATTTCACTAATCGCGATGCTTTGATCGCCATTTATCGAGTCATGCAAGGTTTGGCTATCAATAACAGTCTGATTCATGGCCGATATTCCGCCCAAGTTTTCGGTGTTTCCGATACCGAAATGGCACTGACTTCTGGCCAGCGAGCGGCAGCCCAGTCAAACAAATGCTTAGCGAGCCGCTCCGCTGTGGTGCACTCATCCCCTAACACCTCATTTAAATGCCGGTGATCGAGCTGCTCGTCGATGTAGTCTTTAAAGGCACTTAATTCTAGGTAATCGCGCACAAAACCAAACTCATTGAGGGTTTCACCGCTAAGTTCAATTTCAACTATGTAGTTATGGCCGTGCAAACGCGCACAAGGGTGCCAGTCAGGCATTTGCACTAGCTGATGAGAAGCGGAAAAGTGAAACTCTTTTTTAATGCGATACATTATAAGTCCCCCTTCGCTGCTACTTTCGATAACGCCGCTTTCCAGTATTCGCTGTCTTGATAAGGCGTAGGGTCCACTATACCGGCCAAGGTCATGGCCTCAATGCGCTCAACACAGGTGCCACAGCGCCCGCAGTGTAACTCGCCCCCTTCATAACACGACCAAGTATCAACAATAGGGACCTTAAAGCGCGCCGCATCTCGAGCAATCTCGGTTTTATCGGTATTCACATAGGGGGCAAACAAACCCACTTCGGCGACCCCCTCTAGGGCTTGTTGCTGCATCTCACTGAATAAGCGAATAAAATCAGGTCGGCAATCGGGATAAATAAAGTGATCACCGCCGTGCACCGCAAGGGCCACTGCATTTAAGCCTCGACTGGCCGCCACGCCAAAGGCAATGGTCAGCATAATGGCATTGCGATTAGGCACCACCGTCAGCTTCATGTTTTGTTCGCTGTAGTGACCATGGGGCACATCAATATCATCGGTCAGTGCCGAGCCGGTAAGCTGGGCACCTATGTGGCTGATGTCCATCACTAGGTGGGGAACGGCAAGTTGCTTGGCACACACTCGGGCGGCGTCAATTTCTTTTTTATGGCGCTGGCCATAGTCAAAGGTGAGTAAGGCACCTAAGGCTTGATCGGCCGCTAGGCGATATGCCAGCGTCACTGAGTCGAATCCGCCTGAGCAGATAAGTAATGCTTTCATTACATTGTGTCCTTGTTTTTTCCGGGTAGGCTGCGACCGGTGCGTTTAAAGTCGAGGCTATTCTAGCGCCCAGAATGTTAAGCGCAAATAAAAAAGGGCGCCTCGGCACCCTTTATATTGATTATATCTTTTCTGTTATGACTT
>NZ_JBQDEX010000074.1:10493-13530 GCF_052084945.1 Oceanisphaera sp. | reverse complement strand
AGTGTGAGTCGTTTAGAGCTAGGGCTCTTTGAGGGCGACAAGCAAGTCGCTCATTTAGGCGTGGGATATGCTCACTTTAAAGATCACAAAGCCGTATTGAGTGTTCGCCAACAGGCGGTAGAGTGCCCCCGTAAGTCACCTAGTGAGTCTCTCTACTTTGTTGCGATGCAAGGTGGCTTGGTGCTAAGCAAGCTACTCATTGAACGCAGTAGTGTGGAGCTGGGCGAAGTGCCGCTGGGCTTTGATCTAGTACACGAAAAATGGTGCCTAGTAGGCCAAGCAAGTTTTTCCAGCCGGGCTGCTAAGCTAATGCTGTTACTTCCGGAGTCTGCGTATATTGAGATGGTAGAAGGAGAGTTAACAGAAGCGCCGCTTGTTGTTGGTTATCGAACCCAAATGTTGGCCGGTGAGGCAAAAATAAGTGCCTCACAACAGGATGTTTACCGTATTCGTACCGGAGTGGTTAGTGCCGCAGACCAAGGGTTAGTGTTAAGCGGCCGTGAATTATATTGGGCTAGTAAGCCGAGTCTTATTTATGCGGGCATGCCCAGTTTTCGTTGGGCAACGGGTGAACTACATGCTCATCAGGGGTTACAGCTTTGGCTTTCTGGTCAGCCACTTCATGAGCTACCTCTGAGTGCTCGTTATGGTCGACAGTCTATATCGGTCAAAAACAGCCAAGGAGAAACCTTACTTAGAAAACAGGTGGGAGTTCTGCCTGAAGATTTTACTGTTGAACTAAAAACCAGCCAGCTGCCCAATCAGGGAAGCGTCATTTTTCGCACTGCTACTAAGTGTATTTTTCGTGTGTTAGACGAAAGCATGACATTTAGGCGGGTGAGTACGGATGGCGCGATCGAGTTACAACTGACCGCTGAAAATATTCCACCAGCGAGAGTCGCAATAGAAGTAACTTTTAATTTAATGAGTGAGCCAGTCGTTCTTGAGCTGCCTTTTCCTGCTTCTGGAGTATTAGCTTTTGACTGTGAGCAAAAGCCACTTGCGCGTTCGTTGACAACTTCAGGCTTGCTTGGTGGTCGTTTGTTCCTCTTTGCGCGGGAGGATAATCCAGTTAGATATGATATTGAATTGCGGCTAGCAGCCAATCACACTACACCAGTAGGGCATAGTTGGCGCTATACCGCAGTTGACGGTCCATTAGAAATTAGCCTTCATAGTATGAAGGACGAAATTGAGGCGTTAATGTCTTTAAGCCACGATCTTGATCACGCTGTAGAATTGGTTATTAAAGGTGGCGGCTCAGAAGTTTCTTATCGTTTTCAGCACTATGCTACTAATTTGAATATTGATTCAGATAGGGGGGTGCTTTTCTCTCGTGGAGAAGTATTGCGAGATGAGGCTACGCCTCAGCCTTTGCTGATACTGATTAATGAGCCTGAAAGAGCCCCAATACCATTACTATCCAGAGTATCAGAAGGTACGAAAACTGGTGAGTTTGAGCTACCTAGTATAATTGAAAAAAATGGACCTTGGTTGATCGTACCTGCTAATCAATCAGCAGTTAAATTTCGTCCTAAGTTCTTGATGGGATTAGCACAACCGTCTGAGCTAAATGTTGAAATCAGAACATTGCAACAAGCTTGCTCAGCATTTAATCCTATAAATAACCCAGAAGTTTTTAAGAGCGTACTCAATAATATGGGCGGTAACCCCGAACATACTGGCTGGCTTTTTTTACGTACCCTCTATAAAAATTATAGCTACCTGCCTCTTTCTACATTTGAGGTTTGGCGAGCGTTGGTTAAGCATCCTCAAGCATTAGCCATGGCGTTGCTTAAGTTTGAAATGTCAGTGGAGTTTATTCGCCAGCTTGAGCTAGATTTTCCCTTATTTTGGGAGTTTCTGCCGCTTCAGTGCTTGCAGGATGCTAAGCAAAAGTTAGCCGCTGTGTTAGTGGAAAAGGGTATCCCGGAGAGTATGGTCATCGATTTATTTAATAAGTGGTGTGCCAAGCTGGCTCAGAGTTTACCCAGTTACGCCGGTGACTTAGCTAAATATTTGAGTAGTAGCACACTGCCTCAACCATTACCTGCCGTTGTAATGAAAATGGCCATTGATGGCTGGTATCAAGATTTAATGCGTAATCATTTCGAGGCAGTATGGCCAGAGCGGTTTGCTCCACAATTATTAACGTGGTACCGAACACAAACAGACTTACCTATTCAATTGGAAACACACTCATCATTTCATAATGCTGTCGTTTATATGCCTATTTTTGCCGCCGCAGTGGCTGCAGGTCGAGCTAACAGTGAGGATGTTTTTGGTAAACAACCAGAAAACATCTTTTTCGCTCGCCAACTGAGAGAGTTTGATCTCGATTGGTTTGGCCCTGTGTTTCAGTTTTGTTTATTGAGCTATCAAAAAACTAACGAGAGTAAATAATGAAACCCTATTTTAAAAGCATGGTTGAGCAGTCAGTTACTCGCTCTAAAGAAGCCACACTGAGTATTTTAGGCATCACTAATCCGCAGCTGCGTGAGCATTTAGCACAGCAAATGAGTACCGAGAGTGGTGAAGAAGGTGCGTTCTTAGCATCACCGGTATTTGAACCTACCTTTGGCTGGGAAGAGGCAGCGCCCACCATGGCAGATCTTGCCGGCACCGGTAAGCTGCTGTGCAAAGAGGTAGTGGCAGCCCTTGATAGTAAGCAGAACGGCCGTTATAGATTTGGTTCTCACTTCCATCCGTTTTCGCATCAGCTGGTTAGTTGGAAAACATTGCTAGAACAAAAGCGGTCGATAATTGTCACCAGTGGCACTGGGTCGGGTAAAACTGAGTGCTTTATGGTGCCGGTGCTTAATGATTTATATGAAGAGTTTCAACAGAAAAAAGCTCCTTTAGTTGGGGTTCGCGCACTGTTTTTGTACCCACTTAACGCTTTGATCAACTCGCAGCGTGAGCGATTATCTGCTTGGACCCAAAAATTCGGTAACAATATCCGCTACTGCTTATATAACGGTAATACCGAAGAGCATGCCAGCAAAGTTAGGACACTGCAGAAAGATACGAATGAGGT
>NZ_JBQDEX010000074.1:0-10483 GCF_052084945.1 Oceanisphaera sp. | reverse complement strand
GGTGCTCTCTCGTGAGTTACTAAGGCAAGAGCCAGCTCCAATTTTAGTAACGAATGGCACTATGCTTGAATATATGATGGTGCGCCAAGTTGATGCACCTATTGTTGAAATCTCTCGTCAGCAAAAATCATTACGTTGGATTGTGCTAGATGAAGCGCACACTTATGTAGGTTCTCAGGCTGCCGAGTTGGCGTTACAGCTGCGCCGTGTGTTACATGCTTTTGGTGTGGAAGCTAAAGATGTTCGCTTTGTGGCAACCTCTGCAACTATCGCTGACGATGATGCAGAGCAGCAGCTTAAAAAATTCCTCTCTGATTTAACGGGCGTATCTCCAGAACAGATTGAAGTGATCGGTGGCCAACGCCAAGTCCCTAAACTTACAGCTGTTGCAGGTGAATCACTTGCCTTAGAAGGCATTGAGGCAATGGATGTTGACGAATCGACAGAGGTGTCGCCCGAGCGTTTTCAAGCTTTAGTTAACTCTCGTGAGGCGCGTGCACTTCGCCACGTATTGGTAAATGCTAAAAAACCGCTGCAGTTAAATGAAATTACCAGGTTGATGAGCGTGGAAACAGGGGCTGAACGTTTAAGCCAGCAAGCCGCGCTACGTTGGCTAGATGTGGCATCCGGTACTAAGCCAACAGAAGATGACGCAGCTTTTCTTAAGTTAAGAGCCCACTTTTTTCAACGTATGACTCAAGGGCTGTGGTGTTGTGTTGATCCTAAGTGCTCGGCAAAACAAGGTACGGCACTTAAAGCGGTTTGGCCTTATGGCAATGTTTATGTAAACCAACGCCAGCGCTGTAATTGTGGCTCTTTGGTATTAGAGCTGAGCTTTTGCCAAGAATGTAATGAGCCTCATTTACTGGCCCGTGATAAGCAAGGCTCATTGATTCAGTGGGATTCATCAGGCGACGATGAGTTTTCTTTGCAGCATGAGGCTAGTGAAGAACAAGATAAAACAGAAATTGTAGATCTCAGTAGCACAGTGCAATGGCCGTTAATGCTGGCAGCCACTCATCAAGCTACCGATTGTTATGTACCCATTAATATAGATAAAGTTAATGGTGAGTTTTTGGGCGCAACGGGTGAACGAGTGACGTTAAAATTGCTAGACGGAGGTAATGCTAAGCCAGCTTGTGCCAACTGTAATTTCAGCGGTTACAATCATGGCTTCCCTTTGCGCCGAGCACTTTTGGGCGCGCCTTTTTATGTGGCTAACGCCGTACCTACTATCTTGGAATACTGCCCCGACCACGAGCCTGAACCAGGTGACAAGGTAGGGCCACAAATGCTACCAGGACGTGGTCGAAAACTGATTACCTTTACTGATAGTCGCCAAGGTGCTGCACGTATGGCGGTGCGTATGCAACAGGAAGCTGAGCGTTCGCGGTTGCGTGGATTGGTCATAGAGGTATTACGACAAGCTCAAAGTAAACAGCCTGAAGTACAATTGCCTAATGATGGTACATCCCCCGAAACACTTTTGACCCAAGCAGCAGGATTCCGTCAAGATGGTATGGATGACGTTGCCAATATGTTGGAAGAAAAAGCCCGCTTGCTTCAGTCTGGTACTAAACCCCTTACACTAGCCACTTTAGACTGGCAAGAAGTGGCGAAAGGATTAGCTCAGAAATCGGATATTTATGGCGCCATTTTAAGTTATAATTTTTACTTGAGCCCTGAAGTATTTGATAAAGACTCTGGGCCTTACAAGTTATCTGAAATGCTCTTATTCCGTGAATTTATGCGTAGACCTAAACGACAGAACAGCCTTGAAACTCAAGGCTTAGTTAAAGTCAGCTATCAAGGATTAGAGTTGATTAACACAGTGCCTGAATCCTGGGCGGCTCGTGATCTGACTTTGGATGATTGGCTAGATTTCCTCAAGGTTTCGTTGGATTTTCATGTTCGAGAAAACTCATATATTCAACTAGAAGCCAGCTGGCGCGATTGGATTGGTTCACGTTTTTCTTCTAAATATCTACGAACGCCGAAGTCAGAAGAAGAAGATGAGATGCGTGTTAAGCGCTGGCCGCAAATAAGAAAGGGCCGTGCCGGAAATCGCTTGATCAAACTGCTGTTACTAGGCGCCAACCTTGACCCTAAATCTCCCGACGATGTTGATACCGTTAATCTTTGGCTTAATGCAGCTTGGTTAGATTTAACCCAGCGCGGACAGGTACTCAAGTCGGATGGTAATCAGTTTTATTTGCCACGAGAAAATTTGACCTTCTCTTTTAGCGACAAAGCATATATTTGCCCCGTTACCCATAAATTGATCGACACTACCTTCAAGGGGCTAACGCCTTACCTGCCGGGTCATATGGACTTTGCCTCATTGACTGAAGATGATAAAAAATCATATCAGTGTGAGTCAATTGAGCTGCCTACCGTATGGCAGTTTGGTGCGGAACAAGAAGATTACCAACTAGGGTTGGCTAAAGTTCGAGAACAAGTTAAAGATGATGGGAATGTTCAAGCGTTACGATCTCAAAACCTCTGGACGGATATTAACGACCGAGCAGTTGAAGGCGGATTTTACTATCGCACGGCCGAGCACTCAGCCCAGCAATCTGCTGAACGATTGGACTCTTATGAGAACCAGTTTAAAAAAGGAAAAATTAACGTACTCAACTGCTCTACCACCATGGAAATGGGGGTAGATATCGGCGGTGTTTCAGCGGTAGTGATGAATAACGTGCCGCCACACCCTGCTAACTATTTGCAGCGAGCTGGCCGAGCAGGGCGTAGTAAAGAGTCTCGCGCTCTTGCCTACACGCTGTGTAAATCAAACCCTCATGACAAACAGGTGTTTGCAAACCCATCTTGGCCGTTTGAAACTGTAATCCCTGCACCCAGTGTGGCGTTAAATTCTGTACGCTTGGTACAACGTCACGTTAACTCTTTACTGCTATCTATCTTTTTAAGAGAAAAAGTAGGCAGAACCACGAAAGAAAAAACCTCACTGAATGCTGAGTGGTTCTACCTTGGTGATGACTCGATATGCGCCAAGTTTATCAACTGGCTTAGCTTTTCTGATCTTGACTGTGATTCAGCCGTTAAGATATTGGTAAAAGGCACGGCACTGGCGTCTCATTCACCGAGCTTATTGCGCGAGGCTGCCATTGAAAAAATTACCGAGCTAAGAAACTATTGGCTCAAAGAGTACGAGTTCCTTCAAGCAGAGCTCAGTACGGCTCAGGACGACACTCCTTTTAGCTATCGTTTAAAGATGGAACTGACTCGATTGTGTGGAGAGTACTTATTACGGGACTTGGCCGCTAAAACTTTCTTGCCAGGCTACGGGTTTCCGACCGATGTGGTGAACTTCGATAATAATAATATCGAAGATTTTATTCGCTTTAACAAAAGCCCCCGTAAAGAAAAAGAGGATCGTGAAGATAATATTTCTCGTTACCGTGGCTTGCCTTCCCGCAACTTAGCCATTGCCATCAGAGAGTATGCGCCCGGAGCGGAAATTGTCTTGGATGGCCGTGTATTTCGCTCCGCTGGTGTATCACTGCACTGGCATAATGTGTCTGATACCTCTGGCCACGAAGCGCAAAAGTTTGATTTAGCATGGCGCTGTGATCACTGTGGTCAAACGGGTTATGAAACCAGTGTGCAGACCAATATTGGTGATCTGTGTTGCAGTAATATTAAGTGCCAGCAACCGATCAAGGGGGGTAATACTAGGAAAGTATTACAACCGTCAGGCTTTGCTACCGATTTTTACCAATCGCCAACCAACGATATTAATCACCAAAGATATATACAAGTTCAGCCAGCTTGGGTGTCGGTAAAGAGTGATTATCATCCGCTACCTAATTCACTACTTGGCTCTATGGCTTATGGCGCCGATGGTCATGTTTTTCATCATAGCTCCGGTGATTCTGGCACCGGTTATGCGTTATGTATGAGCTGTGGTCGAGCCGAGTCATTAGATAAAAATGGCGATTTCCCTAAGACTCTATCGCCAGATAAAGATCATTTTCCTTTAAGAGCCAGCAAATCAGATAAAGATAGCAGTGGACACCGCTTACCCTGTGAAGGCTCGGCACGCTTGATGCCAAGTGTGCACCTTGGTTTTCAGGCAAGAACAGATGTGTTCGAACTTATTCTGCGCCATCCACAAACTCATGAATATCTTCCTGAGCAAGATGAGCAATCCAAGATCACAGCCGTTACCTTAGCGGTAGCGCTACGCTCTGCACTAGCAGGCATATTGGGTATTTCTACTTCTGAATTGGGTTATGCCACGCGGCCAATGAAGCTAGAAAGTGGTCATGGAGTGACTGTCTTACAGCTTTTTGATGTGATCAGCGGGGGGGCAGGGTTCGCCTCTAGCGCTGCTCTTCATATTGAAGACCTGCTGGCTAAGATGGTAGATAACTTGCACTGCACGCATTGTGAGACTTCTTGTAGTGAATGTTTATTAGACTCTCAAAGCCGTCATGATCATGACAAGCTTGATCGCACCATCGCTCTAAATTGGTTAGGAAATGACTTTAAACGATTCATTGGTTTACCAGAGAATGAACAATTACTTGAAAAAGGTCGTTATTATCCCGGCACTATTGAAGAAGTATTCAGAGAGCAAGTGAATAAAGGTGCTGACCGTTTATTCGTGTGGCTGAAAGGCGATTTCCGAGACTGGGATTTGATGGCGCCTCAGTTTCGTAGAGTTATTGAAGGTTACCTAATACAGAACAACGTTAAAGTAGAGCTGGTATTACCCGTAGGAGATATTTATGCAGATATTCGACAAGACTTGCTGCACTTTGTGCTGTTAGGCGCAACGCTTCATACCGCGACTCAGAATAACTCAGCAGTCTTAGCACAGCTTTTTAATGGTCATGACATTATTACTGTGGCTTGCTCTGAGTCACTCTCGTCTGTGCCAGATGAAAACTGGCATCAATCTAGAGGTATAGTTGTCACTAGTACTAGTGAAGCTAAGTATGCATTACAGCCGATTAGTACCAGTGATTGGTCTCAGTCGGTGTTGATAGGCAGTACCCAGCTCGAAGTGACAGAACAGTTTAATGGTATCGCCAAAGAGTTTGGCGATAGGTTCTGGACACATCTTCAAGAAAATAATGCAGAACTGAAGCAGCTTTTACTCAACGATACCATTGAGAGCATTCATTACACGGATCGTTACCTGCAAAACCCTGCATCCTTGATATTGCTTGGTGATATGTTGCTTCCGCTCTGCAAAGATAGTCAGGCAAGAGTTACGATTGAAACTTCATTTAAGAATAAGGACAGAACAGGGCACCTGCTTTTTCATGACTGGGATTGTGAGGATGAATTCAAGAAAGCTTACTTAACCTTGTTTAAACATTTGCATGAAGTCGATCTTGAATTGACAGTGCATCATTCTAATGAGCATATTGCGCACAGAAGAAGGCTAACGCTAACCTTCCAGTCGGGTAAGCAGGTTTTAATAAGACTAGATCAAGGAGTTGGGTATTGGCGTCTTAAGTTTAATAACTGGGGGCTGCAAAAATTCGACTTCTCTCAAGCTCTGCCACAGCAGATGATTGAGGTAATTAAGGCACGAGAGATAGCAGAAATATCAAACAGCAGTGACTGGTCAACTGATATCGTTTGTACTATAAACTGATATAAGCCCTTCATACCTAGGTGTGTGGGGCTATATTTTTTCAGGCTTTACTTATAGCGCTCTTTCCTGCGCCTATACTCCGCTAGTCGCAAATTGACTAACTCTTGCATCATTTGGTGTAAGGTGTTTAATTCTTGTTCGGGAAAGCTAAAGTCGGGCGTGAAGCGTTCGTTGTCTCTGCTAAACCAATATTTAGCGGTTTTGTTTTGGGCAGAGGTAGATATCTCGTAACCTTGACTGGTTTCGGCCACTTTTTGGTTGCTGTCTATATTACTACTATGGTTAATCGGATTATTTTTCCAATAACTTAACCAAGCTTTTGAGTCTGCTGTCATTGCTTGTTGCTTAGGCGCTAAGTCGAGTTGGAGTAGATCGGGGTGGCGCTCTAGCACATAGCGCGATTGTTCGGCCAATGCTTGTAACCTAGGTGGCTTTTGCAGGCCGTCTAGTTCTAGCAAGGCTTGTAGCAAGATAACTTTAAAGCTTTTAGTGAGTGTGGTCGTTTCAATACCGGTCAGTAAGAAGTCTCTAAGTTTATCTAATACCACCACTTCTGATGGTGTTAAGTCTTGTTCGGTGTGTACTAATTCAAACCAGCTACCGTGTTGTTTGCGCAATTTACTAAAATCGAAACCTGCCTGAAAAGCCTGAACTGCTGTGGGCCTGTGACCTAACTGATCTTTTAGGCGGCGATAATCATCAACTACTTTAACGCGGCCACCGTAACGCAGTTTGTCCATTAACGGCAGTAACTGCGGTTCTAAATTAATAAAGCAGCCTTCCGGTAAACGTGCTGTTGTTAAGCTCTGCTCATTGGGTTCCACTTGAGTGACTTCACGCAGTAGTTCTGGCTTAAATAAACAGGCTTTATGGTTGCCTACTAAGTCGACCACCACTAGGTGTGTTTTGCCAGCGCACAATCTTAAGCCTCGGCCTAACTGCTGTAAAAAGACAATGCGTGACTCAGTGGGACGCAGCATTAATAAGGTGTCTATAGCGGGTAAGTCGGTGCCTTCGTTAAACAAATCGACTGAGAAAATAACCTCTAAGGTGCCACTTTCTAATTCACTGAGTGCTTGGTTACGAGGTTTGGTCGATCCTGCATAGACGGCGGCGGCGTTAATACCTGCCTCGTTAAAAATGCGCGCCATAAAGTCGGCATGGCGAGTAGAAATACAAAACGCTAAGGTGCGACTTTGTTTAAACTCTTGCCATTTATTTAACGCATGTTTAGCGCGCTTTTTGCTGGCAAAAGCGGCATCGAGTGCATCGGGATCAAAGCGGCCATTGCGCCATGGGATCTCGTCGTAATTAATAAATTCGTCATACACACCTTGGTAGATAAAAGGCACCAAGTGTTTATCGACAATGGCGTCACGCAGGCCGCGCTCAAATACTAAATTATCGTCACATAAGGCGAGTATGTCGGCTTGGTCAGTACGGTCTGGCGTAGCGGTGAGGCCAAGTAAGAAACGCGGACGAAAGTGATCTAGTAGCTTACGATAAGTTGGTGCTGTGGCATGGTGAAATTCATCAATAATGATGTAATCAAAGTGATCTTGAGCAAACTGCTGTAAATGGTCGGCTCGGCCCAAGGTTTGAACTGACGCAAACAGCCAGTCTGCTTGTTGTTGCTGTTGGCCATTATATAAGCCGGTATGAGCCTTGGGGTTCATGCGGATAAAGGTTGCTTGGGCTTGGCGAATTATTTCGTCACGATGAGCGACAAATAACAGTCTTTTAGCGTTAAGTTGACGGGCGTCAAACGCGGCCAGCCAAGTTTTGCCAAGACCGGTAGCCATCACCACTAAACCGCGTTTAAAACCAAACTTGCGAGTATCATTTAAGGCTATTAGTGCTTGTTCTTGCACCGCATTTGGCAGTGGTGTTTCATCTAGGACTTCGTCATCAGTAATTTGATCGCCTGTGATCACACGTAAGTGGGTTAAAGGGCTTTGCTGATAACGTTCAAAATAGTGATCAATCCATTCATGCGTTAACGGCACAACACGCACATCTTGTGCTAATTGCTGCATCTGTGTTTGTAGAGCAAGTAAGCTGATGGCCGCAGAGCTGTGTGGTTCGGCATCTACGGTGAGTTGCCAGTTCCATTCCAGAGAGTTAGTTAATGCGGCCTTAGAGATATTACTTGAACCCACCAAGCCCAAGCCTTGTAAACGCTGGCGGCTGTGCTGTTGGATGAACAAATAGGATTTAAGATGAAAGCCCGCCTGACTCGCGCTTTGATAAACCTTAACTTCAGCGCCGCGTTCAGCCAATAGCATCATTTCACGTAGCGCCACTGGCTCGGTCACATCCAAATAATCCGAGGTAATAATATTAAGTGTTACTCCACGCTTACGAGCCTCAAATAAAGCGTCATGTAAGAGTCGCCAGCCACTATGGCGAATAAATGATACTGCAATGGTAATTTGACTGTGTGCGGCAGTATTATTAATGGCCGTTAATAAGGTCGGTAATAACGGCTGATTAAAGCTCGGATCTTGCAGGCTGCCGCCGGTGAGTAGCTGAGGAGCACTCATGTGTTAAGCCTTCCTTAATAACACGTTCAACCAACGCTCGTGTTCGCGACCTTGGCGTAAGTCGCCGGTTTGCCAGTGTTCGATAATGCTTAGTGGCAGATCCTTGATTAACTCATTTAAACCGGCTTCATCTACATTGGTAAAGTGACGACCATCTCGGCTTACTTCATCTTGTCCGTACTTAAACGAGCAGTAAAACACACCGTTTGGTTTAAGCTGTGCGGCCAAGTGCGCCATTACCTTATTTAGCTCTACACGAGGAACATGCAGCAATGATGCGCAAGCCCAAATAGCATCGACGGGTTCGATAGGCGTGAACTGCTCGAATCGACATTGGCTAATTGCTAAACCTGTGTGCTGCTCGGCGAGGTTAACTAAAGCAGGGCTGGCATCAAAAGCGAGCACCTTAAAGCCAAGATTAGTAAAATACAGACTATCGCGCCCCGAGCCACAACCGGCATCGACTATGCTGCCGCCTTTAGGTACATAAGGCAAAAAGCGCTGATACAGCGGGCTCATATCCACATTAATAGTGCCGTGATAGAAAGGCTCAGCTTGCTGTTGGTAATAGTCTATAGACATGGTTGGCTTGGCATTGGTTATTAATAAAATAGCGATAGTAGCTACTCTACCAGACTCATGGTGAGCTTTCTTTGATCTTGTCGATCTTGGCATTGCTTAAAAGCATTCGGCTTTGTGTCTTTCTAAGGAATTAACACCTCGGTATTAGGCAATGCGGCGGTGAGTTTTTGCTGCAATGTGGCTTTGGCGTTGTGTTCGCCGTGGATCAGGCGGATTTGTTTGGGGGCTGGGGTGATGTCTGTCGCAAAGCGTATTAAGTCGTCTTGCCCTGCGTGAGCTGAGTAGCCGCTGACTTGGTGCACTTTGGCGTTAATGGTGTATCGGGTGCCGTCGAGTGCCACCCAGCCGGCTTTTTGTGTTGCGGCTTGGGGGGCTGAAAAGTGAGGGCCGTATTCTAAAATGTCGCGCCCAGGTGTGCCCTCAGCTTGATAACCGACAAACAATACGTCGTTGCGGCTGTCTTCTAATAAGGCTTTTAAGTAATTAACCACGCGGCCACCGGTGCACATGCCTGAGCCGGCCAATACAATAAACGGTTTGTGGGTGTTGGCCAGGTATTGTACGGCTTTTATATGATCTTGGTGGCTATTAACCACAGTCACTTGCTGAAACGATAACGGGTGGCGACCTGCTTGTAATCGTGCCTTGGCTTCGTTATTCCAATAGGGTTTTAGCTTGCGATATAGCCGCGTAAAGTTAGCCGCTAAGGGTGAATCAACAACTACCTCTAACTCTTGCCACGGTAAGCCGGGGGCGGCGGCATCGTTGGCAAACTCACTAATTAAGCCTTCTATTTCATATAATAAATCTTGTGTTCGGCCTAAGCTAAATGCGGGAATGAGCAAGGTTCCCCCATCGGCAAGGGCATGCTCTATGGCTTCTTTTAGGCGTAACCGCCTGTCTGCTCGGTTGTCGTGAATCTTATCGCCGTAGGTACTTTCTAGTACTAATACGTCACAACACTCTGGTGAGATGGGAGCCATGAGTAACGGGGAGTGGGGCGCGCCTAAGTCGCCACTAAACACCACGCGCTGATGGGGTGTTGTACATTCTACATAGGCTGAGCCCAATATGTGCCCGGCGCGCTGTAAGCGTATTTCTATTTCTGTATTAGCAATGCTTTGCCACTCGTTATAGGGCAGGGGGCGCAAGCGTGATTTGAGTAATTTAAGGACTTTGTTAATCAGCTTTTTATTGCGGGTAAAGCCAATTTTTAGCGCATCTTCTAACATGGCGGGTAGCAGCAATGCCGTGGGCTGAGAGCAATAAATAGGGCCTTTAAAACCGGCCATTAATAAGTAAGGCAGTCGACCGGTGTGGTCAATATGCACATGGGTGATCACCAGCGCTTTAATGTGGTCGATGGCAAAGTCGATAGCGAGATCGTCGCGCTGCTCTTTACCTTGAAACAAGCCGCAATCTATTAGAATACCCGTGCCATTAATTTGTAACTCGTGGCACGAACCGGTAACACCTTGCACTGCACCGTGATGCAATATGACTGTTTGCTGTTTCATCCGTTGTTGCTCCCACTGCGCTGGCTAAGGCAGATGTGCCTAATAAATCTGCTGCTATTGAGTCCAATATAGTTAACACCAAGCTGAAGGCAATGTTGAATGCTAAATTTTGAATGTTTAATTAGATTTAAAAGAGCTAAATAACTTGTTAAGATTGACATCCTCCCCTCCCTAAAGGAAGGGGATTCCTACCGCTAGACGGCGATGCC
>NZ_JBQDEX010000073.1:1558-13545 GCF_052084945.1 Oceanisphaera sp. | reverse complement strand
CTGAATCGAGTTCAGAAAGACGGCTAAAAATAGCTATCAGCTGCCAGACCAACCGTTTTTTGTTTAGCTTAGCGCTTGGTGCTCGGCGCTGCCCTTACTTCCCAATACAAAAGCTTGAAAAAATCTTGCCTAATAAATCATCTGAGGTGAACTCACCGGTGATCTGGCTAAGCTCTTCTTGGGCAAGGCGCAATTCTTCGGCCACCAACTCGCCGGCGACATACACTTCTAATTGCTCTTTGGCCATAATCAGGTGTTGGTCTGCATGGTGTAGGGCGTCTAAATGACGACGACGGGCACTAAAGCTGCCCTCAACGCCACTCTGAAATCCCATGCAGTCTTTTAAGTGCTCTTTAAGTGCTTCAACCCCTAATCCAGAAGTCGCAGAGATAGGATACACCTTATGCTCACCGTCACTGACGATAGCTAAGGATTCACCACTGAGATCCGCTTTATTGCGTACTACGGTCAGACCAATATGCTCGGGCAGGCGATCAACAAAATCGGGCCAAATCTCTTTCGGGTGTAAGGCATCTGTGGTGGTGCCGTCAACCATAAATAAAATGCGATCCGCTTGCTCTATTTCCGACCAAGCGCGTTCTATGCCGATGCGCTCAACCGCATCGGTGGCTTCGCGCAAACCGGCGGTGTCGATAATGTGCAGCGGCATGCCATCGATGTGAATAAACTCACGCAGTACGTCACGGGTGGTACCGGCAATGTCGGTTACAATGGCCGATTCTTTACCGGCCAGCGCATTCAGTAAGCTAGACTTACCGGCATTAGGGCGCCCGGCAATCACCACTTTCATGCCTTCGCGCATAATGGCGCCTTGGCGTGCTTGGCGCTGTACTTCAGTTAAGCGGTCCATAATGGCGTATAAGCTGCTGGCGATTTTACCATCAGATAAAAAATCCACTTCTTCTTCGGGAAAGTCGATGGCGGCTTCCACAAAAATGCGCAGCTGGGTGAGTGATTCCACTAAACCGTGTACGTGATTAGAAAACTCGCCTTGCAGTGAGTGTAATGCCGAGCGGGCAGCTTGCTCGCTAGAGGCTTCAATTAAATCGGCTATGGCCTCTGCTTGGGCAAGATCGAGTTTGTCGTTTAAAAAAGCGCGCTCACTAAACTCACCGGCATTAGCAGTGCGCAACCCCGGCAGTGCAAGAATACGGCGCATGAGCATATCTAAGATAACGGGGCCGCCATGGCCTTGCAGCTCTAATACGTCTTCACCGGTGAAACTATTGGGGCCTTTAAAAAGCAGGGCTATGCCTTGGTCGAGTACCTCGCCGTGTTGATCTTTAAAAGGCAGGTAGTCGGCATAACGCACTTTAGGTATTTTGCCTAATACGGCGTGAGCCACGCTTTCGGCGGCGGGGCCAGAGACACGTATTATGCCCACACCACCGCGACCAGGTGCGGTGGCTTGAGCCACTATGGTATCAAACGACATCTGTTACTACTCCAAGCAATAAAAAGGCGACCTTAGGGTCGCCTTTAGTGTAGTGAGTTCTGGCACCCAATAAACCGAGTGCGATAAGCCTAAGACTCGGCTTTATTCTTATTACCGTGCAGTCCTTTTTTCTCAAGCTGGCGGAAGATATACCACTGCTGAGTAATGGTGACCACGTTACTGACTAACCAGTATAAAGTTAAGCCCGCAGGGAACCACAAGAAAAAGAAGGTAAAGATGATAGGCATAAACTGCATCACCTTCTGCTGCATTGGATCCGTGACTGTGGTGGGGCTCATTTTCTGGATCAGAAACATACTCGCGCCCATTAATACTGGCAGCACAAAGTAGGGGTCACGAACCGATAAATCTTCAATCCACAGCATAAAAGGCGCATGGCGCAGTTCAACGGATTCCATCAATACCCAGTATAGGGAGATGAAAATAGGCATTTGTACCAGAATCGGTAAACAGCCGCCCAGTGGGTTTACTTTTTCTTTCTTATACAGCTCCATCATGCCTTGAGACATCTTTTGGCGATCACTGCCATGACGTTCTTTTAGCTCTTTTAACTTAGGCTGTAGCATGCGCATTTTAGCCATGGAGGTGTATTGCGCCTTGGTCAGTGGATACATAACACCACGTACCACAAAGGTGGTAAGAATAATGGCCAAGCCCCAGTTAACGGCAAAGCTTTGCAAGAAGTGCAGTAGCTTAAACAGTGGCTGAGCAATAAACCATAACCAACCGTAATCCACGGTTAAGTCTAGATTGTCGGCAGCGGCAGCCATTTTCTTTTGTAGCTTAGGGCCTAACCATAAATCAGCCGACAGCGTTTGCTCTGTGCCTGGTGCCACTGTGACTAAGGGCGCTTTAAAACCAATTGCCGCTTGGCCTCTGTTATTTAAGGCGCTGCTATACAGCTGGTTTTGCTCTTGTTTTGGGGCAATCCAAGCTGATACAAAGTAGTGCTGTAGCATGGCAACCCAACCCGCTTCTGTGCTTTGGTTGAGATTGGCTTCTTGTACTTTTTTAAAGTCGTACTTGGTATAGCGAGTTTCGTCGCTAGAGTAAGCAGGCCCACGATAAGCCGAGGCCATCAGCATGTTGCCGCCTTTTTCTTCTGGGCCATTAATGCTTTGCTTTAATTGACCATATAGTTGAGCCTGAACCGGCTCACCACTTTGGTTGTTAATGCCATAGCTTACGTTTACCACATGGCTATCGCGCGTTAGGGTAAAGTTTTTGGTGAACACCACACCTTTATCATTGGTAAAGGTCATGGGCACAGTCAGACTGTCTTGACCGTCTGCTAACACATATTGCTGTTGTTCACTGTGGTAAATAGGACGACCCGCAACGTTGCTATCGGGGCCATCACGACCAATAAGGCCACTTTGTGCTACATGAACAAAGTCAGCATTATTAGCGAGTAGCACAAATTTATCGTCAGAATCTAGGCTGTCATCATGCTCTAATAGCTCTGTACGCACCACGTCACCACCTTGGGTGTCGATAGTCAGTTTGAGCGTATCTGAGGTCACAGTAATTAAGTGTTGTTTGGCTACTGCACTACTGGCATCAGTGGGCACTTCGCCTTCATCATTAGCCTGATCACCTTGAGGAATAAAGTCGTCATCCCCTTGGTTTGCTTGCACCTGAGTGGTTTGGCTACTTTGTTGAGCTGTTTCGGGCTGAACATCTTTAGCTGTCCACTGTTGCCAGATGAGAAAACTCACCAGCAGCAGCGCGATAATTAGAATATTGCGTTGGGATTCCATAGTTTATTTTCTTCGCTTTGTCGGGACCGGGTCATGGCCGCATGGACCTAAAGGATGGCATTTTAATAGACGTTTGAGTGTTAACCAACTGCCTTTTAAAAAACCGTGGAGCCGAATGGCCTCAATGGCGTACTGCGAACAGGTGGGAGTAAAGCGGCACCTGGGCCCAAGCAAGGGACTGATGACCAGTTGGTAGAGGCGAATTATGCCTACGCTGAGTCGTTGCAGCGGCGAGAAAGCGTGCGCCATAGCCTATCCAGTAATTCGAACAGCTCGTCGTTTGGCACATCTCCAACCCCTTTCTTGGCGATCACCACAATATCTACATGGGGCAAATCATGCTGCTTTAAACGAAATGCTTCGCGGGCAACACGTTTCACTCTGTTACGCCAAACGGCACGCTTAAGTGCTTTTTTAGGTACAGCTAAGCCCAGTCTGGGATGACCTAATTCATTTGGTTTGGCAAGAAGTGTGATATGCGGGGATGCGGCTCTGACAGGGTTGTCGAAGACGTTTTTAAAATGGGCGGGAGTTAACAAGCGTAACTCCCGTGTAAAGGCGTGCTTGGCCATTAGGCGCTCAGACGTGCACGACCTTTGGCGCGACGAGCGACCAATACTTTACGACCACCTACAGTGGCTTTGCGAGCACGGAAACCGTGGCTGCGTTTACGCTTCAAATTTGAAGGTTGAAAAGTGCGTTTCATAGTAGTTATTACCGCTGTGTCAGTTTGCTATACAGTTTGGCCATGTGCTCGACTGACGCATAAACATCACCGAGACGGCCCCACCAAAGAGGCCGAATTCTAAACAGTTCTGTTTATAACGTCAATCCACATGCCGTTGATTGATGACCAATTAATAGAAAATGTTTATCTACTAAGGTCGATCCCTCGATCCTTAATGATCGCGGGGCTGGAATTATACAGTGCCTTTAAGGGTTAGCAACAAAAACAGCAAGATCAGACAAATACACAAGGAAAACAGGGTTAAATTGCTAATGCAATTGATAGTAATTTACATTTAGATCCAATAATATGGCGCATCAAATCAAACCTATTATGGAAGAAAGGTAAAAATAGATGTTCACTAAAACCTTGTTGTCTGTCTCTATTATGATGGCTTTATCCCCAGCGACTATGGCTAACCCCACCTCGTTTCTCGATGAAACTGTGGTTTCGGCCACCCGCACCAGCCAGGTTAAAAAGGATGTTTCCTCGTCTATCGAAAACGAAACGCGCAAACAACTAGACCTGACCATTGCTCACGATCTGAAAGATGCACTTAAATATACTCCTGGAGTAGAAGCCACGGGAGGGGGGCGTTTTGGTCTATCGGGGTTTAATATTCGTGGCGTAGAAGGCAGTCGTGTTAAGACCATGATTGATGGGGTGCAGCAACCCGTACCTTATAACCCAGGTGCGAATGAGCAGCGCAGTTATCCCAATGCGGTGGAGATAGATACCTTACAAGCGATTGAGGTGAACAAAGGGCCGGCTTCTACTTTATATGGCTCAGATGCCATTGGCGGTGCGGTATTACTAAAAACCAAAGATCCCAGTGATGTACTAGTAACAGACGGAGATGAGCACCGTTTCGGCCTTAAAACCAGTTATGCCTCAGTAAATGAAGAATTTAAAAACACTCTGACCTGGGCGATGCGCCAAGGCGAGCTAGAAACCTTAGTGATGGCGACTTATGCCGATGGCGGTGAAACCAAAACCCACGGCAGTGGTGCCGATGTAGAAGGGCGCTCACGGGGTGCTGCTAACCCTGCAGACAGCGAGCTAGGTAACTTGCTGGCGAAAGCTTTTTATCGGATTAATGATCAGCATAGAGTGGGGGCAACGGTTGAATATTATAACAAACAGTATGATGAAGATGAGCTAAGCCAAAATGGCTATACCATTATGCCGGGCTTTACTTACACCGATAACTATAACGAAGATCAAAGAGAGCGGCTTCGGGTAGGGATTGAGCACGAGTGGCAAATGAATAGTGTGCTTGCCGATACTCTTGATTGGTCGACGAACATACAGCATTCAGACTCGCTCTATAAAACTACGATACCACAGGGTTTATGGGGAAACGGCAGCGAGAGCGTGATGCTAAAGATAAAACGATACAACTTGATGCACAGCTTTCTAAGTTAGCGGGTGTTAATAACAATCACCAGCTCACCTATGGCGCGAATTTTGTTCATAACGATTTTCAGCTTACTAACATTGATTATAATTTAGATACAGGCACCAGTAAGGTGGGTAATACGGGGATCCCTGATGCGGATTTAACGCAATGGGGGATATTTTTACAAGATCAGTGGTATCTAATGGATGATAGATTCATTGTTACTGCTGGGGCACGTTACGACAGTTATGAAGCAAAACCTGGTAGTGATGCCGGCTATATAAATGATTATGAAAAAAACCAAGATGATGCGGTAACGCTTAAGCTGGGCTCGGTTTATCACTTAAATGACAAATTGTCTGTATATGGACAAGTTAGCCAAGGCTTTAAAGCGCCAACCGTCAATGATCTATATTACTTCTATGATATGGGGGCTATCTTTGATCCTAACCCTAATCTAAAAGCAGAAAAAAGTTTGGCCTATGAGTTAGGGATCCGTGGGCAAAATGATGCTGCCAGCTTTGAGTTGGCGACTTTTTACACCGAATACAGTGATTTTATTACTGATGCTCAGCTAGGTGTGGATACAGCCACAGGTAAAGATAGGCTAACCAAGCAAAACCTAGATGAAGTGACGATTTATGGTGCCGAACTCAGTTCTACTATTAATCTAGATTCTACCTTTGATGCGCCTACTGGTAGTTATTTACAAGCATCATTAGCCTATGCCGATGGCGAAGATGATAGCACTGGGCGCAGTTTAAACAGTGTGGCACCGTTAACGGCGGTCGTTGGACTTGGGTTAGACAAAGAACAGTACGGTGGCGTGGTTAACTACACTATGGTGTCGAGCAAAGATGATTGGCAAGAAGACGATCATGCTGATGTGGCGGGGTTTGGTTTGGTTGATTTAACCGCTTACTATAAGCCTGTGCAAGATCTGACATTGCGTGCTGGCCTATTTAATATGTTTGATAAGCAATATTGGACCTATAGAGATGTGTCAGGTTCAGGCCACGGCAGTGGTGGGGCAGATATTAATAGCCAACCTGGCCGGAACTGGAGCCTAGTGGTTGATTATCAGTTTTAATACCATTTAGTGTGAAGATAAAAGCCTCTCGATATCAATATCGAGAGGCTTTTTACTATGTAATGATGCGCACAAAAAAAGAGCCTGCACAGGCAGGCTCTTTAGGCATACGTTTAGCGAAGGGTTTATTCAGTTATGTTGAATTTACCGTTCATGATACTAACGTGGCCTGGGAAGCTACAGAAGAAGCTGTAGTCATCACCAGCATTCAGATCAGCAATGCTAAAGGTTACGCTGGTGCTTTCGCCACCGCCCACTACATCTGTATGAGCAATAACACGATCATCATCAGCTTTAACGTACTCGTTATCAGCACCGGCACTCATACCGTCAGTAGCAACAGGCTGCATATCTTCGGTAGCTGTTAGTATCCAGTTATGGCCCATTACGTTTTTCGCCATGGTGCCTGTGTGATGAAGATTTAAGGTTACTTCCTCACAAGTAGCGGGTACACTCAACTCTTTTTGGTCAAACTGCATAGCGTCATTACTGTTTATGTCCAGGGTACATTCGTCAGCGGCAAATGTTGGCATAGCGGCCGTGGCTGACAATAATGCGATTCCTGCTAAATAATGTGTCTTCTTCATGCATGTCTCCTTAAAGTGTACATGTAACCTGTCACTGATTTACGGTGACCAAGCTAAACATACCCTAACATAGAAAATCGAGAATAATACTCAGTGATTAAAGATAACAACTCGATTATTGGTGATCCACCAAACCAAAACTATGATCTGTGTCACATAAAAAGCGTTTACAGTTTAATTGTTGCACAAAAATAACCTGTTTATAACCCCTGTTCATAACTACCAAGAACCTGTGTATGAGTTATAAGTTATTCACAGATGTCAAGGATCATATTTTACAGGATCATCACGATCTTGCTAGAGATCCAAGCCGCGCATCAGTAGAATACTACCCCCTTGATTGATCCCATAACCCTAGGAGTTCTGATGAGCACTTCGCTTTGGCAGCAGTGTCTTAACCGGCTACAAGATGAATTGCCCTCGGCAGAATTCAGTATGTGGATCCGGCCGCTGCAGGCGGAGCTGGGCGATAACGTATTGACGTTATTTGCCCCTAATCGTTTTGTATTAGATTGGGTGCGAGACAAGTACCTATTGCGGATCAACAGTTTGTTGAGTGAGTTCTGCGGCAGTAACTGTCCGCAGATGAAATTTGAAGTGGGCAAAAAGCGTACTCCGGTTAATTTAGCTCCTAGTACCACTCAACATCAGCCAAGCGGCTCTGGCCAAACCGGGAGTAAAGCTCCTACTCCTCCACAAATGGCGCCGTCTTGGATTGAAAAAGCAGAAGATAAGCCGGAGCTTATTTATAAAAGTAATGTGAACGCCAGCTATACCTTCGATAACTTTGTAGAAGGTAAATCAAACCAGCTGGCACGGGCTGCTGCTCAGCAAGTCGCTGAAAATCCGGGTGGCGCTTATAACCCGTTATTTTTATACGGGGGCACCGGCCTAGGTAAAACTCACTTATTGCATGCGGTGGCCAATGGCATACGAGCACGCAAAGCCGATGCCAAAGTCATTTATATGCACTCAGAGCGCTTTGTACAAGATATGGTGAAAGCCTTGCAAAACAACGCTATTGAAGAGTTTAAGCGCTATTATCGCAGCGTCGATGCCTTGTTAATTGATGATATTCAATTTTTTGCTAATAAAGAGCGTTCTCAAGAAGAATTTTTTCATACCTTTAACGCACTTTTAGAGGGTAACCAGCAAATTATACTGACCTCAGATCGCTACCCCAAAGAAATTGTGGGCGTAGAAGACCGGCTTAAGTCGCGCTTTGGTTGGGGGTTAACTGTGGCGATAGAGCCGCCAGAGTTAGAAACGCGAGTGGCCATTTTAATGCGCAAAGCCGATGAAAATAAAATGCGCCTGCCCCACGAAGTGGCCTTTTTTATTGCCAAGCGACTGCGTTCTAATGTGCGTGAGCTTGAAGGGGCACTGAATCGAGTGATGGCCAATGCCAACTTCACTGGGCGTGCTATTAATATCGATTTTGTGCGTGAAGCATTGCGTGACTTGCTGGCGTTACAAGAAAAATTGGTAACTATGGATAATATCCAGAAAACCGTGGCCGAATACTATAAAATAAAGCTATCAGATATTTTGTCTAAGCGACGTTCGCGATCCGTTGCACGCCCCCGTCAGGTAGCCATGGCCCTGGCGAAAGAGCTAACCAACCACTCTTTGCCAGAAATTGGTGATGCCTTTGGTGGTCGTGACCACACGACAGTGCTACATGCTTGTCGTAAAATCGCTCAGTTGCGCGAAGAAAGTCATGATATAAAGGAAGATTACTCTAATCTTATCCGCACCTTATCTTCCTAAATCGGAGAAAACCATGCAGTTTACTATTAGCCGCGACGCCATATTGCGCCCGTTGCAATTGGTATCTAGTGCCCTAGGTGGCCGGCCTAATCTGCCGATCTTAAACAATATTTTGCTTAGTATTAGCGATAATATTTTGTCTATGACTGGCACTGATACCGAAGTAGAAATGATTGCTAAGGTTGAGCTGCAAGGTGAGGTGACACCTGGAAGCATTACGGTGCCGGCACGCAAAATGCTAGATTTGTGCCGTGGTCTTCCTGATGGTGCTGAACTGCGCTTTTCTAAAGAAGATGAGCGACTTATTTTACGCTCGGGCCGTAGCCGGTTTAATTTAGCAACCCTAGCTGCTGAAGATTTTCCCAATATTGAAGAGTGGAGCTCTGAGCTGGAATTTGATATTAACCAGCTAGAATTAAAGAAGTTAATAGAATCAACCCAATTCTCGATGGCAGTACAAGATGTCCGTTATTATTTAAACGGCATGCTGTTTGAAACCGATGGCCAGCTGCTGCGAACTGTGGCTACCGACGGCCACCGTTTAGCGACTTGCCAGCGTCAACTTTTGACCGAAGAGCTGCCTACCCAGCAAGTAATAGTGCCGCGCAAAGGGGTGCTTGAGCTGGTGAAGTTACTAGAGCATGATGATCAAGATGTACGGCTGCAAATTGGCAAAAATAACATTCGTGCCGTTACCTCTGGTTTTATTTTTACCTCTAAATTAGTTGATGGCCGCTTTCCGGATTATCGCCGAGTATTACCTCGCGAATGTGATAAAACACTGATTTGTGGTCGAGAAGAGTTACGCCAAGCGTTTTCGCGAGCGGCGATATTGTCTAACGAAAAATTTCGCGGTGTGCGTCTGAACATGCAAGAGCATGTCCTTAAAATTACTGCTAACAACCCAGAGCAAGAAGAAGCCGAAGAAGTGCTAGATGTAGAGTATGAAGGCACAGATTTAGAAATAGGCTTTAATGTCTCTTATGTGCTGGATGTGCTTGGTACGCTTAAGTCTGATAAAGTGAAAGTGAGTCTTAAAGATGCTAGCAGCAGTGGTCTAATTGAGGCTGAAGATAGTGGCGATGCCTTGTATGTTGTGATGCCAATGCGACTTTAAGCATGGCGTTGCTTAACCTACAGTTAAAAGATTTTCGTAATATTGCCCATGGCCGCTTAATACCGGCCGCTGGCATTAATGTACTGATTGGCGCTAATGGCAGCGGCAAAACCAGTATTTTAGAAGCCATTCATTATTTAGGCATGGGGCGCTCGTTTCGTACCCACCTTACTGGCAGAGTGATCCATCAAGGCGAGTCTGCCTTTACCTTGTTTGCGCGCATTGCACAGCATGACGATAATTTACCCATTGGGTTAAGTAAAACCCGAGGTGGAGACACCCGGTTAAAAATAGCAGGGCGCACTGCCGAACGACTGGCCGATCTGGCACACATACTACCCATTCAGTTGATCCACCCAGAAGGGTATAATCTGTTAACGGGTGGGCCTAAGTTGCGCCGTTCATATTTAGATTGGGGCTTATTTTATTCTCAGCCGCGGTTTTTTACGGTGTGGGGGCAGTACCGCCGACTATTAAAACAGCGTAATGCGCTGTTGCGCCAACAAAGGCCTGCAACAGAATTGCGCTATTGGGACCAACAACTGGTGGCCTTAGCTGAAGAGTTGAGTCTATTCAGGCAGCAATATGCCGAGGCCATTGAGCCTGTTATTCGCCAGATTGCTGGCGATTTTCTGCCTGAATATGATTTTACGTTTGATTTTTTTCGGGGCTGGGATCGCAGCATCAATTTAGCTGAGGTCTTAGAGCAAGGTTTAGCGCGAGATTTAGGTTTAGGGTATACCCACTCAGGGCCCCATAAAGCTGAAATTCGTATTAAAGCACGGGGTATGCCGGTGCAAGATTTATTGTCTCGGGGCCAGCTTAAATTGCTGGTATGCGCCATGCGCTTAGCCCAAGGGCAGTACCTAAAAACTGAAAAAGATCAGAATTGTATTTTTTTAATCGACGACTTTGCGTCTGAGTTGGATGAACAAAAACGCGCCTTACTAGCACAACAGTTAACTAGCTTAGGCGCACAAGTTTTTGTTTCTGCCATCGATGTGGCTCAACTTAGTCAAATGATCACACGGGATAATAGCAAGCTGTTTCATGTGAAACAGGGTGACATCACCGAACACCAGGAGTGCGAGTAAGCCAATGAGTGAACACACTTACGACTCTTCGAGTATTAAGGTATTAAAAGGCCTAGATGCCGTCCGTAAACGCCCGGGCATGTATATCGGCGACACCGACGATGGCTCCGGCCTACACCATATGGTGTTTGAGGTGGTGGACAACTCGATAGATGAATCTTTAGCCGGACACTGTAAAGACATCAGCGTTATTATTCATAACGACGGTTCCGTCTCTGTATCCGATGATGGCCGTGGTATTCCGGTCGGCATTCACGAAGAAGAAGGCCGCTCTGCCGCTGAGGTGATCTTAACCGTATTGCATGCGGGGGGTAAATTCGACGATAACTCCTATAAAGTATCCGGTGGTTTGCACGGGGTTGGTGTGTCTGTGGTGAATGCCTTGTCTGAGGTGTTACAGCTGACCATCTGGCGCGGTGGAAAAGTACACGAACAAACCTATCATCATGGGGTACCACAAGGGCCTCTTACTGCTGTGGGTGATACCGAAAAAACCGGTACTCTTATTCGTTTTTGGCCAAGTCACGACACCTTTACCAATACCGAGTTTCATTTTGAAATATTGGCCAAGCGCCTGCGTGAACTGTCGTTTTTAAACTCAGGCATCTCGATTCGTTTAACCGATGAACAAACCGATAAAGAAGCACATTTTGAATACGAAGGCGGTATTCGCGCTTTTGTTGAGTATTTAAACCAGAGTAAAACCCCGATTCACCCGAATGCGTTCCACTTTGTTAGCGAGCAAGAAGGTGGCATTACGGTTGAAGTCTCTATGCAGTGGAATGACTCTTACCAAGAGAATATTTTCTGTTTTACTAACAATATTCCACAGCGCGACGGCGGTACTCACCTAGCAGGTTTTAGAGGGGCATTAACCCGCACCCTTAATAACTTCATGGACAAAGAAGGCTATAGCAAAAAAGCCAAAACTTCTGCCTCTGGTGATGATGCCCGTGAAGGGTTAAC
>NZ_JBQDEX010000073.1:0-1458 GCF_052084945.1 Oceanisphaera sp. | reverse complement strand
TTGCCGGGTAAGCTGGCCGACTGCCAAGAAAAAGACCCAGGGTTATCTGAACTTTACATAGTGGAGGGGGACTCTGCTGGTGGTTCAGCCAAGCAGGGGCGTAATCGTAAGAATCAGGCCATTCTTCCTTTGAAAGGTAAGATTCTTAACGTTGAAAAAGCCCGTTTCGATAAAATGCTGTCTTCGCAAGAAGTGGCGACCTTAATTACCGCATTAGGCTGTGGTATTGGCCGCGACGAATACGATCCCGATAAGCTGCGTTATCACTACATCATCATCATGACTGATGCGGATGTGGATGGTGCGCATATTCGTACCTTATTGCTGACCTTTTTCTATCGTCAAATGCCGGAAATAGTAGAACGCGGTTATATTTATATTGCTCAACCACCTTTGTATAAAGTGAAAAAAGGTAAAAATGAGCAGTATTTAAAAGACGAAGACGCCATGTTGGAGTATCAGACCAACCTAGCGCTAGAGGGCGCTAGCCTACATGTTAACGAGTCGGCACCGGCAATTAGCGGTGAGCACCTAGAAAAACTGGTCACAGATTTTCGTAAAGTCGAAATTTTAATTGAGCGCTTATCACGTCGTGCCCCCGAAATCGTGCTAAACGAGCTTATTTATCAACCCGAGCTCACATTAGACGCACTGACCGATGAAGCACAAGTTGCCGCTTGGGTGAAGGCGATTAACCTGTCGTTAGTTGATGACAGCACTAATGGCGCTAACTACGCCTTAGATTATGCGTTTTTTGAAGAGCGTAACTGCTACCTGCCTAAGGTGAAAGTACGCCAACACGGCACCGAGCGTGAATACCCCATTAGTTATGACTTTTTCGCCTCAGGTGAATATCGCAGCATAGTTGAATTGGGTAATGGCATTGCCAACCTGATGGAAGAGGGTGGCTATGTGAAGCGTGGCGAGAAAACCAAACAAGTGTCGACTTTTGCGCAGGCGCTTGAGTGGCTAATGCACGACAGTAAACGCGGTCTGTATGTACAGCGCTATAAAGGGTTGGGGGAAATGAACCCCGATCAGCTATGGGAAACCACCATGGATCCCAACTCACGCCGTATGTTGCAGGTGAAAATTGAAGACGCCATTGCCGCCGATCAGCTGTTTTCTACCCTAATGGGGGATCACGTTGAACCACGCCGCGAATTCATTGAAACCAACGCACTGCAAGTGGCTAACTTAGATATTTAAGTGTTACTAGTAAGTGGTTTATAAAAAAGCAGCGCCTAGCGCTGCTTTTTTTATGGTTAAAGGCAGCAAAGCTAACGGCTTATATCAATCACACTAATTAACCAGTCAGTTTGTGCTTCCTATAAAAGCCGAACAAAGGGGCCACTCCACCGACACGCTGCAAGCACATCCATGTGGCGCTCAAACACATGACTTCCCTGTCATGTGATGGTCGGTGGAGTCGCTCCCTTTATCCGACTCTAGGTTGTC
>NZ_JBQDEX010000072.1:0-13617 GCF_052084945.1 Oceanisphaera sp. | reverse complement strand
CTCCCTGGCGCGGAGGGTCGACGGAGCAGACACTCTCTGCCTTCCCATTAGCACCTAGTTGGCTGAATGTGCCGGCGAATGCTTGCTCTCGCATTGCACCGCAGGCACAAATCAGTTTTAGGCAATGGTTCGATTTAAACTATGAGCTCAAGGATGTCGGTCATCGACGCTAACAAGCGATACAGTGGTATGTGGCCGGATAAAGGGATCTTCTTCACCGACCATCACATGACATGGATGTCATGTGTTTGAGCGTTACAGGGAGGTACTTGCAGCGTGTCGGTGAAGAAGACCCTTTGTTCGGCAGTTATGCAGCCCGAACCGACTAAATCACCTCTCTCATTTTTATTTATAATGCAAGCAAAAGATGTGACTAAGTGACAGGCTTAAAGTTTACCGCTATTATTTGCGGTCTTGGTCTGGCACTACGTTAATCGCGCGGGCCGCAGACCAGCCCGCAACCAGCTGCCCTAGCTGTAAAGCAAGCATTAACAATAACGCCCACTGCCAGTGGCCATTCACATCGCGCAATAGCCCCAAGGATACCGGCCCAAAGGCGGCCAGCAAATAACCAATACTTTGTGCCATGGCTGATAAGGCGGTGGCTTGGGCGGTATTATTGGCGCGTAACACAAAAAAAGATAACGCCAAACTCAGTGAGCTACCACAACCCATGCCAATAAAAGCGGCCCACAATAAAGGGGCAGCGTCTGGTTGCCACCATAAACCAGCAATGCCAGTAAATGACACCATAAAAGTCCCTAACACTAGCACTCGCTGATTGGCCATTTTAGCCGCTAAAATGGGCACAAGAAGGTTAAACGGAATACTCACTAAATTAATCAATGCGGTGGCGGTGCCGGCTTGGTGGGCATCTAAGCCATTTTCGATGAGTATTTTCGGTAGCCAGGTTGCCATTGAGTAAAAGTAAAATGACTGTAGCCCCATATACAAGGTAATAGACCACGCAATTTTATCCTTCCACAAGCTAACCCGCATCGGGTTAGCCGGGCGCCCGACCCCTTTCACGCGGATCATTGGCAGCCAAAATAATAAACAAAACAGCGGAAAAACAGCCCATACCGCAACCGGCACACGCCAATGGCCAAATTGCTCTAGTAACGGAATCGCCAGATAGACCCCAAGCCCCGCTCCTAGGCTTAAAGTAACAGAGTACAACCCGGTCATTAAACCGACACTGTTAGGAAAAAAGGCTTTGACTAAGCCCGGGATCAGTACATTTAATACCGCAATAGCTGAGCCTAATAGTAAGGTGCCCACAATGACCAATGAATAATTATCCACCAGCCTAAGTCCTACTCCTAGGCTTATCACCATCAGTCCTACAATGGCAATCCACTGCGGTGCCCAACGGCGCGTTAACCAAGGCACACAGATAGACATCACACCAAAACAAATAAGCGGTAATGTGGTGAGTAAGCTAAACGCACTGGCACTAATATCAAGAGCGGCTCGAATTTCCATCACTAAGGGGCCTACCACCACTAACCCCCCCCGTAAGTTAGCGGCCGCCAACATTAATGCCGCTATGGCTAATAATGCAATCACGGGGCGGCCAGCAAAAGGGCTGGTCGGGGTATTTGTCGTCATCATGACTCCTTAGAATAAAAGTTAACGATGTTGCCAAACGGGCCATTAACAAAAGATTTAAAGATGCAAAAGCAAACACTTAATGGCAGCCGTACATGGTAGGATCAGCACGCTGATAGAGCAAGTCGCGATAATACATTGGTACCATTGGCACGGGTTGGTAACGGCAACAATAGGAATAATTATTTGTTAAACTCAACACACATTACAGCGGTGATTTTAGCCGGCGGCGAAGGGCGTCGTATGCAAGGGGCGGATAAAGGCCTGGTTTGCTTATGGGGCCAACCATTAGTGGCGCATTTATTATCACGTTTAAGCGCACAAGTGGCTGAGGTATTGATTAATGCTAATCGTAACCAAGTGCGCTATCAAGAATATGCCCCTGTTATTACAGATCATATTGCTGATTTTGCCGGCCCACTGGCAGGTTTTGAGGCCGGCCTTAGTGCAGCATCTAGCGAATGGGTATTATTTGTACCTTGCGATAGCCCTTTAGTGCCTGCCGATTTGGCCGAACGACTGTGTGCCGCTGTGAGTCACTCAGGACAAATAGCTGTGGTCGATGATGGCCAACGCCTCCATGCAGCAACGGCTTTATTACACCGCTCTTTATTACCTTCTCTGCAAGGTTACTTAGCGAAGGGAGATCGTAAACTGCAATTGTGGTTTGCTCAGCATGAGCTAATAAAAGTAGACTTTAGTGACCAAGTGGCCGCCTTTACTAATCTCAATACGCCAGAGGCATTAGTGCAACTAGAGCAAACACCACCCCAAAACTATCTTTTTCATTTTTAAAGCTGCCCTATTGTACAAGATCAAAAAAGGACGCCGTGGCGTCCTTTTTTTCGTACAAGATAGCAATAAAGCGATTAGCCTTTGTACTTACTGAATACTAGGCTGGCATTTGTGCCGCCAAAGCCAAAGCTATTAGACATCACAGTGTCTAATTCTGCATCTTTATATTCAGTGACAATCGGCAAGTTCTGGGCTTTTTCGTCTAGCTCAGTAATATTAATGCTAGGGGCAATAAAGCCATGCTCCATCATCAACAATGAGTAAACCGCCTCATGTACCCCTGCTGCACCTAACGCATGACCCGTCATGGCTTTAGTAGCAGAAATGTAGGGTGCGTTATCACCAAACAAGTTATTAATGGCTTCTAACTCTTTAACATCACCGACAGGGGTTGAAGTACCGTGCGTATTCACATACTGCACCGGAGCCGGGGCCGTTGCCATGGCTTGCTGCATGCAACGTACTGCACCTTCACCCGAGGGGGCCACCATGTCGTAGCCGTCTGAAGTGGCACCGTAGCCGGTAATTTCAGCATAAATTTTAGCACCACGCTTTAATGCATGCTCTAACTCTTCAACTACGACCATGCCGCCGCCGCCAGAGATAACAAAACCATCGCGACCAGCATCGTAAGTGCGAGAAGCCAGCTCTGGAGTGTCGTTATACTTGCTAGACAGTGCGCCCATGGCATCAAATTGTAGCGCCAGCGTCCAGTCAACTTCTTCACCGCCACCCGCAAACACAACGTCTTGCTTGCCAAGCTGAATTTGCTCTAGTGCATGACCAATACAATGCGCTGATGTAGCACAAGCTGAACTGATGGTGTAGTTAATACCCTTAATCTTAAAAGGGGTTGCCAAGCAAGCAGACACGGTAGAAGACATGGTACGTGGCACCATGTATGGCCCCACACGGCGTACGCCTTTTTCACGTAAAGTATCGCAGGCAGCAATTTGATTTTTTGATGAGGCACCACCTGAGCCGGCGACTAAGCCAGTACGTTCGTTGGATACCATAGACTCATCTAAGCCTGCGTCAGCAATCGCTTGCTCCATAGAAAGATAGGCAAACGCGGCCGCATCACCCATAAAACGCATCACTTTGCGATCAATGTGTTCAGACGGCACCATGTTTATATCTCCCCAAACATGGCTGCGCAAGTTATGATCAGCAAACTGTTGGGAAAAGCTAATACCGGAGCGGCCCGCCTTGAGTGAGGCCAAAACCTCTTCTTGATTGTTGCCAATGCTGGACACTACACCGATACCGGTAATAACTGCTCTTCTCATCTATCCTTCCTACTGTATTGATTTAGCGCCAATTCTAACCATAATCCATGGCCAAAGTGGTCTGCTTTCACATAAAATAGCCGTTTTTACGGCCCCGGAGGTTCAGTGTCACCCCACTTTATTACAACCGCGCGTCTAGACTGGAATAGCCAAGGCACACCGGTTGCCGCGGCATTTGACGATGTCTACTTTTATAGCGGCCAAGGCCTTGCCGAGTCACGCTATGTGTTTATCGAGCAAAATAACTTAGTACACCGTTGGTTGCAACATGACAGCCCACTGTTTGTGGTCGCCGAAACCGGCTTTGGTACAGGTTTAAATATGTTGGCCACTTGGCATGCATTTATTCACTATCGCCAGCAACACCCAAAGGGTAACACCCAACGCCTACATCTGATCAGCGTAGAGAAGTTTCCACTTACCCACTATGATCTACAACAAGCTCTGAGCCAATGGCCAGAGCTTAGCACTTTAAGCGAACGTTTGTTAGCCCAATATCCGGTTGCCGTTAACGGCTGCCACCGACTGTGGTTAGACGATAATGTCAGCCTGGATTTATGGCTAGGGGATGTGGCTCAGGTACTGCCTAACATGGAAGCCGGCTTAGCAGGCAAAGTTGATACGTGGTATTTAGATGGCTTTGCTCCCAGCAAAAACCCCGAGATGTGGACCCAAGATTTATTTGAAAACATTGCCCGCCTGACCCGTAATGGCGCTACCCTATCGACCTTTACCGCAGCCGGTTTTGTGCGCCGTGGGCTCACTGAAGCCGGGTTTGATATTCAACGACCAACCGGGTTTGGTCGTAAACGTAACATGATAACCGGCACTAGACGCAGTCAGCCACGCAAGCCCTACTCTGAACCTTGGTTTTGGCGCCGCCCAGGTCAAATAAGTACAGCTGCACCAGAAAATACATCTCCCCTTTCGGGTTCCCCCACTCAACACACAGTAATTGTCGGGGCCGGGATTGCTGGCGCCAGTCTGGCTTATGCCCTAACGCGCCGCGGCCAAAGTGTGACGCTGATTGAACAAGGCGCAGAGCCAGCCATGGGAGCATCGGGCAATCGTCAAGCGGCCGTTTATCCTTTATTAAATAGCGAGCATGACACTTTAAGTCAAATTTACTTACAGTCTTTTTTATATGGTCGACGCATGCTGTCGCCTTTAATGAAAGAGCACCAAGTGGCACATGATTGGTGTAGCGTGGTTCAATTGGCGTTTAATGAAAAAAGTGCAATTAAAGTGGCTAATATTTTAACGCCATTTAATTGCGATATTGTACTGCCATTAACATCTGATCAGGTCAATCAACGCACGGGCATAAATGCCAACCTTGCAGGCATCGAATATCCTTTAGCGGGTTGGGTATGTCCTGTAGAGCTAACAAAGGCGTTGATTGCCGCCGCCCACCAAAGTGGTTTACTACGCTGTCAATATCACACCAAGTTGCACTCGCTTCACCAGCAAGAAAACCAGCAGTGGCAACTACAGGTAACCCATTCAACGCCAGCCTCCAACAAGGTAGAGCACTCAAGCGCTGAGCCAGTCAACTCCTTATTAGCAGACAATGTCCTGCTCGCTACAGGCCATCAAGTCAGAGACTTATTACAAACACACAAACTTACAGTGTCGTCGGTGCGTGGGCAGGTCAACTATCAACCCAGCACACCTACACTTGCTGGACTTAAAACGGTGATATGCTATGACGGCTATTTAACACCACAGTGGCAGGGGAGCCATTGTGTCGGCGCAAGCTATGCTCATGATCAAGAAGCTTTGGAATATCAAACATCCGATGAGCAAGATAACCTCGATAAACTTAACCGCACCTTGCCCACTCTGCATGATGTTAAGCCCTCACCTGGGGCTGGCCGCGTGAGTGTGCGCGCCGTGTGCCGTGATCATCTGCCATTAGTAGGTGCTGCACCGCATAAATGCCAGCAGCTACAACAATACCAAGATATGCCACAGCGCCATAAAGAATCACTCCCCTTACCTGTCGATTATCCTGGCTTATATGTGATGTCGGCTTTGGGGTCGCGTGGGCTGTGTACAGCACCTTTGTTGGCAGAAGTGCTGGTCGCCCAACTACTTGATGAACCTTATCCCCTCACCCGTGAGCAATTAGCATCATTAAATCCCAATCGGCTATGGCTACGCAAGCGATTAAAAGGCAAACCTGTACGTTAATAAATAAAAAGGAGCCTGTAGGCCCCTTTTTTAGACAAGGTGTAGAGTTTAAATAGCCATGTGGTGCATTAGTTGCCTGTCATTTCCAGATTAATCAGCTTAGCCTGCTGCTGTGGTTGGCCCATTAGCATCATTATCTGCTCATTAATTTGCATAAGATTTTGCCCCTCAGGCAAGCTTGCTGACAGAGTAAAAGCATTTAACCCTTTAGCAAACCCACCAATAGCATGTGCTATTTCAGCGGTCACAGGGGCCTGTTGCAGTTGCTGTTCAACCATCACCTGCATTTGCTCAACACTCATGCCTTGTTTGCTCAGCTCACCTTCTAATAAGGCTTCTAGTTCACCTTCATTATTAAGCGCAATATTAAGATAGCGTGGTTCCATTTCATACAAGGCTTCCATTACCTTGAGCTGCTGCTCAAATAACTGTTGTTCTGTCAATGGCTGAGCACGGGCCTGCTGTTGTGCGGCATGCGACACGGTCATTAATTGATGAGTGTTACTCAGTCCCATGTCAACATGAAGGCTCACGATATCATTAGCGCTAACATCCACAACAAGATCGCTATCGCCTGATTTTTCATCGTAATCGAGAGAGGAGTGAATATCATAACTTGCTGAAGCGAGCATCACATTAGTCTCGGCCGGAAACAGTGCAATAAAGTCATTGTCAAATTGAAAGTGATTAATATCAACCGAAGATTGAGGAGGTATGTTCTGTGTTTCATACCCTGTCACTATAATACTATCAATGTTGGCAACGCGCTCACCTTCAGGCCCTTGCACTAATAAGTCAGAGACGGTAATACTGTTAGATATCACACTAGCAGACACATCAGCATAAGTAATGGTCGCTCCCGTTTGTTGATTTACTAATGCTAATTGTTTATCTATTTCTGCACGAACTTCTTTACTTGCAGCATGATTAACATAACCCACACCCCCTACCCCTGCCGCTATAACCACAGCGACAGCAATTGCTAATTTATTCATTCTACAACCTTATTATATTAATAATAACTGCATGTATCAGACACCATAACATACAAGTTATTCATTTATGTACACACCTTAATTTCTCTATGGCCCTGTTTTATTATGGGGTGGGCCGTAATAATCCTAAACGGCGGCCATAATCATTTTTTTGTTGAAAATCACGTAATAATGTACGGGCAATATTGAGTTGATGATAGCCCACGTTATCCGCTACTTCTTGTAGTTTTTGGCAGCTATCCTGTGTAGAAATATGAAACAATGACGCCTCTAACCATTGCGCTGACAATAAAGCTCGCTCTCTTACTAGCCGTTCATATCCCGTTAATGCTAAGCGATAATTTTGCCAATCTGGCGTTTGTGGCCAGGTTAACGGTTCAGTTACGGTCGCGGTGAGAGACACCTGGACTTGAGACGGACGACACCCATCATCAGTGTGCACTCCCGACAGCTTCCAAGACAGCTGGTAGTCAACATCTGCTAAACGGGGGTCAAGCGTACTCGATCCATAAATATCCACCGTTTGGCGAGCTTTAAGTACCATCTCATTGGCCAAGGCTGGCATGGCCAGCAATAAAATTAGCGCATAACTTAACTGTTTCACAATCGCTCTCCGACATGCAGTGACGGTCAATGATGTCATTATAGGCCTTCGTCCAGGCCAAGTCATTTGAGTCTAAAGGGAATTTGGTCAAATTTAACCGTAATATATTGCGTATAAGGGTACAGACAACCTGACATATAACTCAAGCACCTATATAGTGCGCACATCGTTCATTGGTCGGAGTGCTGCATGATCACAGCCTATACATTAGATGGAACTTCTATCACTATTCAGCCGCTCGATTTAGAGAGTACGGTTCCTGAGAATACTTTATGGCTTGATATTTTTAAGCCAGACGAAGATGAACAGCTGTGGATGAAACGGCTGTTTGTTGAAGAGTTGCCAGAGCTCGATGAGCTCGATGATATTGAAGCCTCAGCCCGTTTTTATCGCGATAAAGACGGCCTGCATGTGCATTCTTTGTTTCCCCAGCGCATGGGTAAAGAAATTGATGGTATCAACGTATTATTTACTCTGCGTGATGACCTATTAATCACCTTTCGTGAAGATGACTTGGGCTTAATGCGCCTGCTACGCCACTATATGCGTCAAGGTAAACTAGAAGCAGATAATGCCGCTGATTTATTGCTTGAAATATTCCAACTTAAAATTGAATACATCTCTGACTTAATCGAAGATGGCTACAAAACCCTTGAAGACACGGCTAAACAAGTGCTGCACGTGGGCAGCTTACACACCACAATGTCGGATCTGATGTTACAAGAAGACGGTAATGGTCATATTCGCCTCGCCTTATATGATACGCGTCGGGCATTGCGCTTTATGAAACGCTCATTGCGCCAAGTATCTGATGATGAGCAGCGCCGCTGGTTCGATGAAATGCTCTATGATATCGAGTCATTACTGCCACACACACAGTTTTTATTTGACAAAATTAACTTTCAATTAGATGCCGCGTTAGGCTTTACCAACCTCGAACAAAGTAAAGTCATTAAAATATTCTCGGTAGCGGCGGTTGTGTTTCTTCCTCCAACACTGATTGCCAGTATCTATGGTATGAACTTTGAAATAATGCCTGAGCTTGGCTTTGATTATGGGTACCCCATGTCGCTGGTGTTAATGTTAATGTCTGCCTGTGGCACTTATTATTTCTTTAAACGTAAAGGGTGGTTATAAGTCTGCCAACAAGGAGTTAACCATGAGAAAAAAATACATATTGGCCGCGGTTGCCGCCCTACTACTAAGCGGCTGCGATAATAATGAAGTAGGAGATGTATCTTTAGGCTTATTTACGACTAAAGATATCAAAATAGAAGTACTGGCCGATCCGCTCGTCCCTGGGGTGACTTGTCACATGTCCAATGTGGTCGCTAATTTAAATCTTGCTGATCCTTCTGATATGTCGATAAGCTGTCGCCAGACCGGTGAAGTCACACAAGCGATGATCACGAGCATTGATAAGTCAAAAAGCGGCGAGGTGGTGTTTAAAAAATCAAAAAGTATCTTCTTAAAAAGCCTAAAAATTCGCCGTATTTATGATGAGCAAAGTCAATCATTACTGTATTTAGCTTATAGCACCAAAGAAACCAGCGGCAGTTATAAACATGCCATGTCTACCGTTCCTTTATGGGGAACCCTAGCTTATCAAGCGCCGATTACGCCCTAAACTAAGCGGTTACTACCAGGTAATAACAGAGACAGGAGCAACACGTGCAACATTTTGAAGACGGCCAAGTGTATGTGGAACATACTTTTAGTCGCCTTTCGTGCCTCAATGAGGCGTTTTCAAAGATTGAGTTTGAAGACTGCCTTTTTGAGCATTGTGACTTTTCAGCAGCCCACTTTGCCCACTGTAAGTTTATTGACTGCACTTTTAAGCACTGCAATTTAAGTCTAATGCATGTGCCTAGCACTCGCTGGTTTGGCGTGGATTTTATTGAGTGTAAGTTAATAGGTATAGATTGGAGCAGAGCCGATTGGCCGGTGTTTCACTTAGACTCTGAGCTGTGCTTTAAACAATGCATTCTTAATGATGCCTCATTTTTTGGTCTAACCTTACAAGGCCTCACGTTGGATGAGTGTAAATGCCATGAAGTAGACTTTAGGGAAGGGGATTTTTCTCAGTCGTCGATGATCCATTGTGACTTTACTCACAGCGTATTTATGCGTACCAATCTACAAAGAGTAGATTTTAGCGAGTCTGTTAATTTTAATATTGATGTGCTGGAAAACCAGCTAGATAGCGCCAAGTTCTCCCGCTACGAAGCGCTTAATCTGTTATATAGCCTTAATATTGAGTTAGTAGATTAACTTACCGCTATACGCCCCTTGCGCTGTAGCCATCCATTAAGAAGACGGTGTTGGTTTTTGACTTACGGCGTAAAGCGCACAGCGATGTGTTAACTACGGATCAATTGCTCTCGTAGTGTATGAATACGATCGCGAGTGGCAGCGGCTTGTTCAAATTCCAGGTTTTGTGCGTGGGTTACCATCACTTTTTCGAGCTCGGTGATCTGTTTATCCAGCTCTTTGGCACTCAAAATATGCTCAGGGAAGTCCGCTTTATCTTTCGCCCGTTTTGAGCCAATACGTTTAGTTCCATCTAAATCCAGTACGTCAGTCACGGCCTTCGTTAAACCTTTAGGCGTAATGCCATGCTGCTCATTAAACGCTTGCTGTAATTCGCGACGGCGCTCGGTTTCACTAATGGCAGCGGCCATTGAGCGAGTAATTTTATCGCCATATAAAATGGCTTTGCCGTTTAAGTTACGCGCCGCACGGCCTATGGTTTGGATCAATGAGCGCTCTGAGCGTAAAAAGCCTTCTTTATCGGCGTCTAAAATAGCGACGAGCGAAACTTCTGGCATGTCGAGCCCTTCACGCAGTAAGTTAATGCCGACCAATACATCAAACTCACCTAAGCGTAAATCACGAATAATCTCCATACGTTCTACGGTATCAATATCAGAGTGCAAGTAGCGTACTTTTAACCCGTGATCGGCAAGGTACTCTGATAAATCCTCGGCCATGCGCTTAGTTAAGGTAGTAACGAGCACTCGCTCGTTAACGGCAATACGTAATCGAGCTTCAGACAACACATCATCGACTTGTGTCGCAACAGACCGCACCTCGATAACAGGATCCAGCAACCCTGTTGGCCGTACCACTTGCTCAGCTACATCATCGCCCGACTTTTCAAGCTCATAGGCACTGGGGGTGGCAGACACAAATACGGTTTGTGGCATTAAGGCTTCAAATTCCTCAAAGCGCATTGGCCGATTATCTAACGCCGACGGCAACCGAAAACCATATTCTACTAGCGTTTCCTTGCGTGATCGGTCACCTTTATACATGCCACCAATCTGTGGCACAGTCACGTGAGACTCATCAATAATCAGCAAGCCGTCGCCAGGTAAATAATCGAATAAGGTCGGGGGAGCTTCACCCTCACCGCGCCCCGATAAATAGCGCGAATAGTTTTCAATACCTGAGCAATAACCCAACTCTTGGATCATTTCGATATCAAACTGTGTTCGCTGACTAATACGTTGCTCTTCAAGTAATTTATTGGCTGAGAGTAATTGAGCTTTGCGATCTTTAAGCTCCACTTTAATATGCTCAACAGCATCCAGCAGTTTTTCACGGGGAGTTACATAGTGTGTTTTAGGATAAACAGTAAAACGTGCCAGCGTTTTTGATACGCCACCCGTTAAGGGATCAAATAGACTCAAGCGCTCTATTTCATCATCAAATAATTCCACCCGTACCGCTTGGTTATCTGACTCTGCCGGAAAAATATCAATGACTTCACCACGGACTCGAAAGGTACCGCGCTGAAAGCCTGCATCGTTACGGGTATATTGCAACTCCGCCAAACGTCGCAGCATATCGCGCTGATTAAGAATATCGCCGGTGCGCAAATGCAGCATCATGCTTAAATAAGACTGTGGATCACCCAAACCATAAATAGCTGATACCGAGGCCACAATAATAACATCACGCCGCTCCATTAGAGCCTTGGTGGCAGACAAACGCATTTGCTCTATATGATCATTAATGGAGGCGTCTTTTTCAATAAAGGTATCTGTGGTAGGAACATAAGCTTCGGGCTGATAGTAATCATAATACGACACAAAATATTCAACCGAGTTGTGCGGGAAAAATTCTTTCATTTCACCATAAAGTTGTGCGGCGAGGGTTTTGTTTGGCGCCAAAATCATGGTGGGTCTATTTAACGTAGCTACCACATTGGCCATGGTAAAAGTTTTACCTGAGCCCGTCACTCCCAGCAAGGTCTGATGTGCTAAGCCCGCATCTATGCCTTCTAATAGTTGGGTAATAGCCGTTGGCTGATCGCCCCCTGGCTGATAGTCACTCACCAATTGGAAGTCTTTGCTCATTTTACAGTCTCCTTTCGTCTTAATGACCAGTTTACCCTGTGTGAAGCACTAAATTTAAGCAAAATATGCCGTTACCGCTGCAAGCTTGAATATATATACATAATTCTTGACCTACCTTGTCAAGCTGCGTATTATTTGCGGCCTCATAAAGAGATTCCCCTTTAGTTCAGTTGGTAGAACGCCGGACTGTTAATCCGTATGTCGCTGGTTCAAGTCCAGCAAGGGGAGCCATATTAGTAACACTTCCTCAGAGTTATCCCCTGAAAATCATTTGACACCTCATAAAAATCCACATTTCGTGCTTTTATTCTAATGTTGTTATTATTGTACAGATAATACACTAAACTTCTTTACGTCTAAAATTAAGATATTGATTTGTATGGTTTTATTTTTAGCTCAAAAAACTGTCGTTTTATCTGAGATGCTTGCTACTACTGGCCTTGCAGCAGTTACCATCAGGTAGTGCACACCCTTATCCACAGAATCAGTGGATAACTGGCGCTAAGCCTGACTCCCTTTGACGTAGCGTGATTGTGTATAACCTTGAACCCGCAGCAATAAGAAATGAACTTATAAGTCAACTAAAAATTAGTGTAAATTTTTGTAACTGGAAGGCGCCTTTTTAACAGTTAACTTACACGCTACATCAAGGTTTTGTTCACTTAACTGCTTTTTTTGCTCGGTTAGTTAGGTATTCTTAATGAATGAGTAAAAAAGCAAAGATATAATTTTTATTCATTCACTCTGTCTCGTTATTATTAGCCTTTCCAAAAATATGTTAGGCTGCACACTCTTTTGTTACGAGACATTCACCATGCGTTTAATCCCTCTTACTAATGCAACTCAGGTTTGCCATTGGGCTGCCCATTATATTGCTGATCGTATTAACACTTTTGCTCCCACAGCCAAGCGTCCTTTTGTACTAGGCCTGCCGACAGGCAGTACGCCACTGGGCACTTATCAAGAGCTTATTCGCATGTATAAAGCGGGCGAAATTAGCTTTCGCCATGTCGTGACTTTTAATATGGATGAGTATATTGGCCTCTCAGATACTCACCCCTATAGTTATCATTATTTTATGCATGAGCACTTCTTTCAGCATATCGATATTTTGGCGAGTAATATTTATATTCCTAATGGCAATGCCGATGATATGGCGGCTGAATGTGAACAATATGAAGCCGCTATTTGTCATTTTGGTGGCGTGCACTTGTTTATGGGGGGAGTAGGCAGTAACGGACACATTGCATTTAATGAACCCATGACCCCTTTTGACTCACGCACTCAAGTGACCAAACTTACTGACATTACTCGCCAAGATAATTCACGCTTTTTTGATAATGACCTCTCTTTAGTTCCTAACGAAGCCGTCACTGTTGGCCTAGGTACACTATTGGATGCACAAGAAGTGCTATTACTGGTTACAGGAGAGCATAAAGCCAAAGCACTGCAAGCGGCAGTAGAAGGTGACGCAGACCCATTGTGGCCCATCTCTTGTTTACAATTGCATAAACACAGCATGATTGTATGTGATAAACCGGCAACATCCCGCTTGCAAGCGGCGCCTGAGATCCAGCAAATTCACACTTCAAACTAACAGACAAACCAAGGAATAAACGCGTGTTTGCGCTAACTGAATGCCGCATATTTAATGGTGAAGATTGGCTAGATGATCATGCAGTGATCATCAATGGGGCCTATATTAGCGCGGTTGTTCCCCGTGCCACACTCGCACCAGAACTGCCCTGTTATACACAGGGGGGTGCCAT
>NZ_JBQDEX010000071.1:2008-13647 GCF_052084945.1 Oceanisphaera sp. | reverse complement strand
TTTCGCTCTTGCCTTTTTCCGTGTCTTCCGTGGCAAAAATAGCCCTTAGTTTTTTACTTACCATATACTTACTTAGATTGGTATTAGCTTGGCGCTGGGTGCTGCCCTTTTTGTGCGAATGAATTCGCCCCTACAAAAAGACTCAAAACCATCGGCTTTCTGAAATAAAAACACCGAGTCATCAGGCTCGGTGTTTCGGGTTTAGCTAGGCGCTTGGCGCCGGGTGCTCGGCGCTATCACTTACCCATCATTTTTTCTTTTAGCACGGCAAAATCAGCCGCTATGGTGCCATTAAGTGGCTCCATGGCAAGGTGCTTAGCAAGCGGGCCTGGCAAAGGTAAGTCTTGCCCTAAAATGGCATCTACATTTTCTTTAAACTTGGCCGGGTGTGCCGTACATAAGAAAATGCCCACTTCATCTTTACCACGCTCTTTATTCAGCAAGTCCCAACCAATGGCGCCATGGGGCTCACATAAATAACCTTGAGCAAATAAGCGCTGCAAGGCATCTTGAGTAAGCGCGTCGTCTAGTGAACCTGAGGCAATATCGGCTAAGTTCCAGCCTTTTACGCGGCACAGCTCTTCTACTCGGGGCCAGTTATTAGGACGGCTAACATCCATGGCGTTTGATAAGGTAGCCACGGTCGCTTTAGGATCCCAGCTACCACTTTCTAGGTAGCGCGGCACTGTGTCGTTGGCATTGGTTGCGGCCATAAAGCGCTTCACCGGCAAGCCCAACGCCTTGGCTATTAAGCCCGCCGTTAAATTACCAAAGTTACCCGATGGCACTGCAATAACCGCTTTATTACGCTGTTCTACGGGTAGCTGCGCTACGGCTTCAAAGTAGTAGCATACTTGGGCAACTAACCGACTAATGTTAATCGAGTTAGCAGAGTTTAGGCCCACAGCGGCTTTTAGCTCTTCATCATCAAAAGCTTGTTTTACCAGCGCTTGGCAGTCATCAAAATCGCCCTGTACCGCATAGGTGCGAATATTATCACCCAAGGTGGTAAACAGTTTTTCTTGTAGTGGGCTAATTTTTCCTTCTGGATACAAGATAACCACTTCAATATTAGGCAAGCCATAAAAAGCATGCGCTACAGCGGCCCCCGTATCACCAGAGGTGGCGGTCAAAATCGTGATCTTTTTACCGTCTGTGCTTAATGTAGCCAAGCACTGCGCCATAAAGCGACCACCAAAGTCTTTAAACGCCAAGGTTGGGCCATGAAATAACTCAAGGGCATAAGTGTGATCGTCTACTTTTACCAAAGGAGCCGGAAAGGTAAACGCACGCTCAACCATAGCGGTAAGAGTGGCTTCCGGAATTTCATCACCAATAAGGTGCTGTAATACCGCCACCGAGCGCGGTACTAATGGCAACTCGAGTAAGGCATCAATATTGGCGATGGGTGTTAAATTATCAGGGAAAAATAAGCCCTGTTCACGCCCTAAACCTTGTTTAACGGCACCGGTAAAATTGATGGTTTCCGTATTGTCCTTAATGTTGTACAACTTCATAGTTCTGTTCCTGTTACTCGCGCACCTTGGGTATCGATTTTGCAAATATGGCAAAAACCATCTTGATTTTGAATAAAATGCTCATTGAGCCACGCTGCTAATTTTTCAGCTTGGCTTAACTCTTTCAGCACACAAAACACTGTCGGGCCACTACCAGAAATACCGGTAGCCAATGCACCTAATGCTGCGGCTTGATCACGCACCGCATCAAAACCTGGGATTAATTGGGCGCGATAGGGTTCGGCAATAACATCTTTTAGCATGGCTGCCGCCAACGGCTCTTGGCCAGTATGGCACGCATGTACAAACCCCGCTAAACGACGCCCATAAGTCAGGCAGTCTTGGCGGCGATATTGTGCCGGTAAAATACCGCGTGCTTCCGAGGTAGAAATATTAATGCCGGGATAACACAACACCCAGTACCAATCATCAAAGCTTGGCAGCGTTTGGCTCACAATATCAACTTCATCTAGCACCAACTGCATGCCGCCAAAATGACAAGGTGCCACATTATCGTAATGCAAAGAGCCAGAAATTTGCCCCTCTAGCTCCCCCATCAGCAACATGAGCTCATGTTCGCTAAGAGGAGTATCATAAAACGCATTTAAGGCAACAAAAGCCGCTACTATGCTAGTGGCACTCGAACCGAGCCCCGAACCAACAGGCATGTTTTTTTCAAGGGTCATGGTGAGCGGCTTAACTGCCACTTGTTTAGCTGCTAGGGCTTTTTCAAATGCTAAATAACACTCATAAACAATGTTTTGCGTAAAATCGTCTGGCAACTTATGGGCATAGGCGCCCACAGTGGTCAAATTAAAATCGCCATCAGTATTAGCCACCAATACCCGATCACCCAGCACTGTGCCATCAACAGGGGCCACTGCGGCCCCCAATACATCAAAACCCACGCTTACATTAGCCGTAGAGGCTGGGGCAAAAGCAACAACGCTCATTTATAGCTCCTGCTTCCAGTTGTGGGTGCGCAGTAAATCGGCAAACACACCGGCGGCGGTAACATCCGCACCGGCACCGTAACCACGCAGCACTAAGGGAATAGGCTGGTAATATTGGGTATAGAATGCCAGGGCATTTTCGCCGTCTTTCACTTTAAACAGTGGGTCATCACCGTCTACCGCTTTAATGGCCACTTTGCAGTGACCATTTTCAATTTCACCTACATAGCGCAGTACTTTGCCTTCGCTGGCTGCCTCAGACACCAACTGCTCAAAATAATTATTCGCTTCTGGCAGGCGCGCCATAAAGGTCTCAATATCACCGCTATCATCAAAATTAGGTGGCAAGCCCATTTCAATTTCAATATCAGATAAATCTAACTCCATACCGGCTTCACGGGCTAAAATCAGCAGCTTACGTGCCACGTCCATGCCGTTTAAGTCATCACGGGGATCAGGCTCTGTAAAGCCGTTTTCTCGTGCTACACGTGTGGCATCCGCAAAGCTCATGCCTTCGTCTAACTTACCAAAAATATACGACATTGAGCCCGACAATATACCGCCAAAGGAGTTTAGTTTGTCACCCGCACGCAGCAAGTTTTGTAGGTTTTCAATAACCGGTAAACCCGCGCCCACTGTGGTTTCATATAAAAACTTACGGTGAGTACGCTGAGCGGCACGGCGCAACTGACGATAGTAATCTAGGCTTGCAGTATTGGCTTTTTTGTTTGGCGTCACTACATGGAAACCCGCCGCTAAAAAGTCGGCATATTGCTCAGCCACGCTATCACTTGACGTACAATCCACCAGCACAGGGTTAATAAGATGACTGTCTTCTACCATGCGCTGCAAGCGCGGTAGGTTAAAGGTATCGGTTGCTTGTGCCAGCTTATCTTGCCACTCGTTCAAGTTAATACCGTCACGGTTTACCGTCATTTGGCGAGAATTAGCAATGCCCACTACGCGAATACCGATATCTTGAGTTTCTAGCACCGGCTGCTGACGGCGAATTTGCTCTAGCAATTCTCCACCTACTCCCCCACAGCCCACTAAAAACACATCAATAAAGCGACGGCTAGAGAAGAAGTTTTGATGACACGCCTTAATCGCTTCAGTGGTTTTTGCTTTATGGATCACCGCCGAAATAGAGCGCTCGCTCGAGCCTTGTGCAATAGCAACAATATTAATAGACGCTTCTGCTAATGCATTAAAGAAACGGGCCGACACTCCTCTTACCGTACGCATACGATCGCCAACCAAAGAGATAATGGCGAGATCTTCAATAATATCTAATGGCTCTAGCAGTTTATTTTCAAACTCAAGAGCAAACTCATCGGCAATGGCTTGCTGCGCTTTAGCTTGATCAAAACTGTGAATACAAAAGCCCACGCTATATTCAGACGAGCTTTGGGTTATCAGCACAATGCTAACACCGGCGCGCGAGACACAAGAAAACAAGCGTCCAGCCATGCCCACCATACCTTTCATGCCTGGGCCTGAAATATTAATCATGGTCATGCCAGAGAGGTCAGAAATACCTTTAACCTGCTGGTCATCATCGCTGCATTCTGGGCCAATCAGTGACCCTTCACCTTGGGGATGACTGGTATTTTTGATCAAGCACGGAATGTGAAATTGTGCGATGGGCGCAATAGTTTTGGGATGCAATACTTTAGCGCCAAAATAAGACAGCTCCATCGCTTCTTTATAAGACAGTTGCTTAAGCAGCTTGGCATCGGGTACCAAACGCGGATCACAGTTATAAACGCCGTCTACATCGGTCCAAATTTCACAGCATTGCGCATTCACACAAGCCGACAATACAGCAGCAGAATAATCTGAACCATTGCGACCTAAAATAACCGTTTCACCCTTCTCATTGCCTGCAGTAAAGCCTGGCATAAGATATACGCAATCGGTACGTAACGTCTGTTGTGCAAATCGCTCACGGGATACACCAATATTAATGGTGGCTTCTAAATAGCTACCTTCGCCCAATAACATGGTTTGTGGGGTAATAACTTCTACTTGTTCGCCTCGGGCTTTTAATAACTCAGCCATGGTCGCAATCGACAAGGCTTCACCCCGGCTTAAAATGTGTGCTTGGGTATTGTCAGGGCACTGCTGTAATAAACTAACCCCTTGCAGCAAACGAGCCAGCTGGCTGAGTTCACGTTCAATACGCTCTTTTAGCGCACTATCATCTAGTGAAGCAAACTGAGCTTTTAGACCATCGATTATATCGTGAAAAATCTGCTCAATTTCTTGTAACACCGGTGCGGGGTCTAAACCACGAATGGTTTGCTCTACTACCGCCACCAAATGATTCGTTACTTTGGCGGGAGCGGATAACACCAACGCCACCTGAGATTGCTGCTGATTATTGACCACAATATCGGCGACATTATTAAATCGCTCGCTATTGGCCAATGAGGTGCCGCCAAATTTCAAGACACGCATTTATAACTCCCTGTTCTAGACGAAAAGTACTAAACGAAAATGTAAAAAGCCCGCATCGGATGGGGAAGCGGGCTTTAGAATTCTAATCGGTATGTCGTTAGCGCATCAGCCTGCCCCAGCACCACTGGTAGTGGTACCGGTAATAATAATGGTGGTGATGCGGTGTGCACAAAGCAACATAACGAAAAACCTCTAAAAACGTATGCCATAGCAATACCCCGAGAGTGCATACTTGTCAACTCCCCTTGTGGCTTGATAAGGCACGGTTGAAGTCTTTATAAAGCAAATGTAATAAGTTTACATTGCGCCGAACTAGCATAGGCAATGGATACACCCCCAACACGCCAGTTTTTTATGCTGCTTCATTACTATTTCACCAAGCAATCGCTCTGTTTTTTTTGTAGAAGCAAAGTAAGCGTATAGCTTTGATTTTACTCGCACCGGCCAGCAATTTAAGTACAAAATACAGCTGCATGCCCTACCCAACAAAATACCCCATCAAAACGGGGCCTATTGTCCCATAAAACCCACAATAACGGTAGGCTGGTAACCCTAGTCACAAAAGCGGCTAGCAGACATTGTAAAGTGCGAGCAGTCGCAACGACCCGCAAGCTTAGTTGGGTTAATGTACAGCGCCAAGTATGACTTAATTAGGGAGAGATAAAGTGGATGATGGTGGTGTAGCTCGCGTCATTATGACGCGGTTTGAGGACTTTTATAACTGCTTTTTGGATATCACAAACGGCGCTCAAGACCGATTTGAACGCCAAGACTGGGAAGCGGTACAAGAGGCCGGGGTAGAACGCATTCGTCTTTATGATCAGCATGTTAAAAAAACAATGCAGGCGATCCGAGAGCAGCACGGACATGCCCCTTTTGGTGCCAGTAAACTAAAATCTATTAAGCAGACGTTTAACGATTTACTGATTAAACAAACGAACCCTGAAATTGCCGAATCTTTTTATAACTCTGTGTACCGGCGATCATTTCGCCATAAAAACATTCACGCTAATAACTTGTATGTGCACCGTTTTATCTCATGTGCCGCTGCCACTCAAACCGCATCTTATTGCCAGTCTTACCACACTCATTTACCTGAGCTAGACGGCACACTGAGCCATATTATTGACACGCTAAACTTGAGTGTGCCCTTTCGCAATCTCAGCCAAGACCTAGCCTACGTTCGGCGCTATATACAAGACAAGGCACCGGCGGCATTTGCGCAGCAGCTCTTACGGATTGATGTTATCAACTCATTGTTCTTTCGTAACAAAGGAGCCTATTTAATTGCTCGAATAGAATGCAATCAGGTCATACTGCCTTTTATTCTGCCTATTTTGCACCATAGCGACGGCGGCTTATATATAGACACTCTTATTTTGTCTTATGATGATGCCTCTATTTTATTCAGCTTTTCTCGTGCTTACTTTATGGTCTGGTGTCCAGAAGCAGCGCCGTTAGTGCAATTTTTACGCCCTTTGTTACCGAGCAAGGCCGATCATGAAATTTACAGCGCAATTGGCTGCCAAAAGCATGGAAAAACCGAGTTTTATCGTGATTTTTTACAACAATTACAACAATCGCGTGATCAATTTGTAATGGCACCGGGCATTAAAGGCATGGTGATGAGCGTATTTACCTTACCCTCATTTAATATAGTGTTTAAAATTATTAAAGATAAATTTACCCCCCCTAAAGTCATTAATCACGACACTGTGCGCGCTAAATACCGGCTGGTAAAGCAACACGACAGAGTGGGTCGTATGGCAGATACTATGCAATTTACCAACTTTGAGTTACCCCTAGATCGCATCAGCCCTGCGCTACTAGACGAACTGCAGCAGGTCGCACCTTCACAGCTAACTCTCACCGAACATACACTTATTATTCATCATCTATATACCGAGCGACGCATGACACCGCTTAACCTCTATCTTGAGCAAGCGTCTGAATTAGAGCGAGTACAGGTGTTAGATGAATATGCAAACGCCATTAAACAGTTAGCCACGGCGAATATTTTTCCTGGAGATATGTTATTTAAAAACTTTGGCGTGACGCGCCATAATCGAGTTATTTTTTATGATTATGACGAAATTAGTTATATGACAGAGTGTCATTTCCGTGACATTCCCAAGGCACGCTACCCTGAAGATGAGCTAAGTGCTGAACCTTGGTATTCAGTCGCTGAGAACGATATTTTTCCTGAGGAATTCGCTACCTTTTTACTGAGCAGCCCACGCATCAAAGATGCCTTTAAAGCAGAGCATCATAATTTGTTTACGGCAGATTATTGGCGAGCGCTACAAAGTAATATTACTGAGGGGCAATTCGGTGATGTCTTTCCCTACTCACAGCAACAACGCTTTAGCACGCTGTATGGCCAAGATATTAACTCACACAGATAAACCTAACTTTGTTGATCACAGATGATGCACTTTATTACTGGTGCATCATCTAATATACCCGTTAGTACTCATCCACTTTGTATACGCTCTGTATAGGTTAAAAGGAGTGGTGTGTCAGTGGCCCACGGGCCACCAAAATGCCATTAATATCGGCGTAAATATAATCATCAGACTTAATGGTCACACCAGCAAAGGTCACTTCTACGTCTACCTCTCCTACCCCACGTTTTTCGGTTTTCATTGGACAAGTCGCCAGCGCTTTTACACCTAAGGCCATTTCACTAATGGCGCCTGCGTCACGAATCGCGCCATTAATCACTACGCCTGCCCAGCCGTTTTCTATGGCTAACATCGCTACTTGGTCACCCATTAGCGCACGGCGCACACTTGCCCCACCATCAACGACCAACACTTTACCTGTGCCAGGCGTTGCCAATAACTCACGTACTTTTGAGTTATCTTCATTACAACGTACTGTAACTGCTTGGCCCCAAAAGGTCTGTGCTGCACCGTAGTCTTTAAAGAGGGGCGCTAATATTTCAATTTCATCGCCATGCTCATCACATAAATCAGGTAATAAATCTAACATTTAAAGCCTCCATAATAGATAAACTAACCACACTCCCAACCTTACCTCTCCAACCTATCACGAGCAAATTTAACATTATCAGCGGCTAACTATTGTTATGCTCCTGTTAACTGTTAAAATACTAACACTTTGGGTAATGGACCTCTGTTTGTCCCAGCTGTATATTTTTTGGGCGCAACGCAGTCACAGCATGGGATGCAAATAATAAAAACTCAAGAAGCAGTACCGTCAGGCCTGTGCAACCTCGTGTTAACGAGAGATAGCACACCACCCTATAAGTGCTAGAGTAACAAATGATACATCTTTCTCACTTCGGCAACTGTTGATACTGAATTCTATTTACATCTAATAAACAGGTAGGCGCATGCAGACTCCACATATTCTTATTGTTGAAGACGAGCTAGTTACTCGCAACACCTTAAAAGGCATTTTTGAAGCCGAGGGGTACTCTGTGCTAGAAGCAACAGATGGCGAAGAAATGTATAGAGCTCTGTCTAATAATCACGTAAATCTCGTGATCATGGACATTAACCTACCCGGTAAAAATGGCTTATTACTGGCTCGTGAATTGCGTGATCAGCATAATTTGGCGCTGATGTTTTTAACTGGCCGCGATAACGAAGTAGACAAAATATTAGGACTAGAAATTGGTGCAGATGACTACATCACCAAACCTTTTAATCCTAGAGAGCTCACCATTCGTGCTCGTAATTTACTTAGCCGCACCATGCAGGTGCCAGAGATAAATGAAGAAGAAAAGTTAGTTGATGCTTATCGCTTTAATGGCTGGACCTTAGATATTAACAGCCGCGCTTTGGTGAGCCCAAGCGGAGATATGTTTAAGCTACCGCGCAGCGAATTTCGTGCCATGGTGCACTTTTGTGAGCACCCGGGGCAAATTCAAAGCCGTGCCGACTTATTGAAGAAAATGACAGGTCGTGAGCTGAAACCGCACGACCGTACTGTGGATGTCACTATTCGTCGCATTCGTAAACACTTTGAGTCAATTCCTGACACGCCAGAAATTATTGCGACCATTCACGGCGAAGGCTACCGTTTTTGCGGTGAGTTAGAAGCCTGATAGCTCACAGTCACTGAGCAAGCTAACAATAAAAACCCGCCATGGCGGGTTTTTCTTATTTGGCTACAGGTTACATATTGTCAATAATATCGCTGGCAAATTCAGAGCAGGATCTTAATGTGGCGCCACTCATTTGCCGCTCAAAATCATAAGTGACCGTTTTATTAGCAATAGCCGCGGCCATGCCTTTAATAATAAGATCGGCGGCCTCAGGCCAGCCAATATGGCGCAGCATCATTTCGGCGGATAAAATTAATGAGCCAGGGTTCACTTTATCTTGCCCTGCATATTTAGGTGCCGTGCCGTGGGTTGCCTCAAATAATGCCACCCCATCACCTATATTGGCGCCAGGGGCAATACCAATACCGCCCACTTGAGCCGCTAACGCATCAGAAATATAATCCCCGTTTAAATTCATACAGGCAATCACATCATACTCATCTGGCCGTAATAATATTTGCTGTAGAAAGGCATCAGCAATGGCATCTTTTACAATGATCTTTTTGCCCGTATTAGGGTTAATAAATTCACACCAAGGGCCACCATCAATCGGAGTGGCAGCAAACTCTCGTTCGGCCAGTGCATAACCCCAGTCTTTAAAGGCACCTTCCGTATATTTCATAATATTGCCCTTGTGCACCAAGGTCACCGAGTCTCTATCATGCTCAATGGCGTACTTAAATGCCGCGCGCACCAAGCGTTCGGTGCCCGCTTTTGAGGTCGGCTTAATACCAATGCCGCAGTGCTCAGCAAAACGAATATTTTGCACGCCCATCTCATCAGTTAAAAAAGCAATAAGTTTAGTTGCCTCTGCACTGTCTGCGGGCCACTCGATGCCGGCATAAATATCTTCACTGTTCTCTCTAAAAATCACCATATCGGTGAGCTCTGGCTGTTTCACTGGGCTGGGAGTGCCAGGATAATATCGAACCGGGCGTAAACACACATACAGATCGAGTTGCTGGCGTAAAGCCACATTAAGTGAGCGGATCCCGCCCCCCACAGGCGTGGTCAATGGGCCTTTAATGGCCACATGATAATCACGAATAAGCGCTAAGGTTTCAGAGGGCAACCAAATATCTTCGCCATACACTTGGGTCGCTTTCTCTCCGGTATATATTTCCATCCAGTTAATAGTGCATTCATTGTTATATGCCTTAGCAACAGCAGCATCCACCACCGCCTGCATGGCTGGAGTAACATCAACACCAATGCCATCTCCTTCAATAAAAGGAATAATAGGATCGTGTGGCACTTTAAGGTGTCCCTGCTCGTCCACTGTTATTTTTTGACCTTTAATAGGAACAATGACTTTTGACATAGTTCGACAACTCCTTATTGAGAAAACCTTTTTAATAAATCTAACAACCCAATAAGTAACACAAATGTTAAATTAAAAATAGAGACCTTCGTCTTTGTTGACTCTTTCTACAAAATAGTACAGCAACCTAGAAAACCCACCGCTCACACAGCACTTTACCATTCAGCTTTGAATCAACTAGTGCCTTCACTTCGATTGGTATTAGTCTCAAGCAAAGACTTTTGTTAAGGTAAAATTCTGTTTAATAAACTTTTTACCCATGAATACCAAAAAAACACGCTCTTATAACAGAGCAATGGCCAAAACATCCTCTAAAGCAGACCCCACAGTCACGCTATTATTTAACAAGCCTTACATGGTGTTGTGCCAATTTACTGATGCTGAAGGCCGCCAAACGCTGGCAGACTTTATTGATAAACCAGGGGTATATGCCGCAGGACGACTCGATAGAGACAGTGAAGGGTTATTGGTACTCACCAATAATGGGGCGTTAAATGCCAAACTCACCCAACCAGGTCGAAAAACCGCCAAAACTTATTGGGCACAAGTTGAAGGCATACCCACAGAGGCTGACTTAGACCAGCTTCGTCAAGGTGTCATACTCAAAGACGGCCTCACCCTGCCCGCTCAAGTGCGCATTATGCCAGCGCCCAATCTTTGGCCACGCACGCCGCCCATTCGTGAGCGCCAGCATATTCCCACCCGCTGGTTAGAAATTAACATTATTGAAGGGCGTAATCGGCAAGTCAGGCGAATGACGGCACATATTGGTTTTCCTACGTTACGTCTCATTCGCTATGCCGTTGGCCAGTGGACACTTGATAATTTACCCTCAGGCCAATGGAGAGCCATCACATGAGTCATCACCCTTTTGCTGTCACCCTTGCCATGATCATACGCGCGGGCGATCGTTTCTTAATGGTGGAAGAGTGGCAACAAGGCAAGATACGTTTTAATCAGCCTGCCGGTCACTTAGAGCCCGGCGAAACCCTACTGGCCGGTGCCCAGCGTGAGTTATTAGAAGAAACGGGCTTAGCCATTCCTCTTGAGCAAGGGGTCGCCATTTATCAATTTGAAGCGCCCGATAATGGCACTCATTTTGTGCGTTTTACCTTTTGTGCCGAGGTGGCTGAGCCCTTAGCCACACACCCACAAGATCCTGACGGCGATATTATTCGCTGCCACTGGTTAACCCTGCCAGACATTGAAGCCTTAGGCAGCCAATTACGCAGCCCCATGATTTTAGCGTCATTTAAGGATTACCTCGCCGGCCAACGCTTTGCTCTTGATAGCCTGAAGCAGCAGCGCTAATG
>NZ_JBQDEX010000071.1:0-1908 GCF_052084945.1 Oceanisphaera sp. | reverse complement strand
ATTACCTCGCCGGCCAACGCTTTGCTCTTGATAGCCTGAAGCAGCAGCGCTAATGGTAGAAAGGGATTAGGGATTGGGGATTGGGGTGCTGTAAACGTACCTTTAGAATGGATGACTATTTTTGGTAAATTTCGCGGTTTTCGTTGCAAAGTAGTCTTGGAGGCTTGTTAGTTCAAGATTGCCTTTCTTGCTTGCGCTCAACTTGCTATAAAAAATTCAATCACTTAGCATTTGTTGTTTATTCACCACTGAGCATATTGCTTTGCTGTGAACCTCTATATCGCCATTTTTAGCCTCGAATGCCTATTAGGCGGTTACGCGGAGCAGAATATGAGTACCCAAGAACTCGCGTTAGCCATAGGCAACGCCATTGAAAAAGAACAGTTTGAATCTGCTATTGAACAGGTCGACACACTACGCCCCATTGATGTGGCCGATATTCTGGCCGAAATCCCCCCAGCGCTAGCTTGGCGCTTATTAGATCGCCTGCCCAATAGAGCCACGGTATTTTCCTACTTAGATACCGATGCACAAGGGCTACTGGCCAGAGCCTTTCCGCGAGCCAACTTAGCGCGCGTGGTAGGTGAAATGCCCTCAGATGAGCGAACTGACTTATATAAGCACCTCGATCAAGAGCAAAAAGATGCGCTGCTGCCCGCACTCGCCCAGGCAAAACGCGAAGAAATTAGAAAGCTTGCCGCCTATCAAGAAGGGACTGCAGGCGCCTTAATGAGTGCCGATTACGCCACGCTAGAGCCCAATATGAATGTGGCGACTGCATTGGCCACCTTACGGGTAGAAGCGCCCGATGCAGAAACCATTTATCATGCTTATGTTATTGATAGCGAACGAAAATTATTAGGGGTTGTATCATTACGCGCGCTTATTTTAGCTGCCCCTCATACCTTAATGCACAGCTTAATGATCAGCGCTCCTGTGCATTGTCAGGTAGATGACGATCAAGAAGATGTAGCCAAAACCGTGGCCCGTTACGACCTTATCGCCCTACCTATTACCGATCACCATGGTGCTTTAGTCGGCATAGTGACCCACGATGACGCCATGGACGTGGCCAGTGATGAGGCTACAGATGACTTTCATAAATCTGGCGGTGTGACCAGTATTGTTGGCAAACTAAAAGATGCCAGCATAGGCGTGCTGTATCGCAAGCGAGTATTTTGGCTCGTGCTATTGGTGTTTGGTAACTTGTTCTCGGGGGCGGGCATTGCGCATTTTGAAGACATTATTGCCGCTAACTTGGTACTGGTATTCTTTTTACCCTTACTGGTTGATAGCGGCGGTAACGCTGGCTCGCAGTCGGCCACCTTAATGGTGCGCGCCTTAGCCACCGGTGATGTGGTGATGCGCGATTGGTTTAGTTTATTAGGTAAAGAGGCCTTAGTGGCACTCTGCTTAGGCGCCACTATGGCCGTGGCCGTTTCAGCCATTGGGTATATGCGTGGCGACGAAGTAGTCGCACTGGTATTAGCCATGAGTATGATGTCGGTGGTAATGATCGGCTGCGTGGTGGGTATGAGCCTGCCTTTTGTATTAAATAAACTGGGCTTTGACCCTGCCAGCGCCAGCGCTCCGCTAATCACCTCTGTGTGTGATGCCTCGGGAGTGATTATTTATCTGTTTATCGCTTCACGATTTTTAGCCTTAGGTTAGTAGGCTAAAGGACAAGAGACTGGTGATTGGTGAATAGGGATTGGTGAATAGGGATTGGGGAATAGGGATTGGGGAATAGGAAGTGGCAAGTGAAAAATAAGCGCGGTGTGCTAATCACTAGTCCCTAATCACCCATCACCCATAACCAATCCCTAGTCACTGTTTTAGCTTGGTGCTAGGCGCTATTTCTTACAGCTTAGCGCTTAAAGCCGCCCGCCTTTTTGGGTACAATCGTAA
>NZ_JBQDEX010000070.1:0-13926 GCF_052084945.1 Oceanisphaera sp. | reverse complement strand
GGCCCCTTTGTTCGGCTTTTACAGGCAGTACAACTGACTACTTATTTAGTACGATTGGTATAAAGCACATTGACTTTTTTTAGGCTGTACCATTATATCTGTGCGAATGAATTCGCCCCTACAGCGTACGGAGCTTTGTTCGGTAGACCTTACCAATAACATATCTTGGTAAGATCTTATCTCATCTTGATTTTTCCGTAGGTTCCGTGGATTCCGTGGCAAAATATTTTTAGATTTGGGTTTTGATCTTTACTGATCGCTGACGGCTTATAGCGGCCTTTAATCTTTATATAGCTTGATTAAGGTGGCGGGATCCCGCTCTAAAAAGCCTTTATTACCATGTTGGCGCATCAGTTGCGCAGCTAAGCCAGACATAGGTACAGCCGTGCCCTCTTGCTTGCTTTGACTCACCGCCATATCTAAATCTTTAAGTAGCGTGCGTACATGCCATTTAGGGTCGGGGTCTAGCTCTGCGGCCATTAACGGACCTGTGATCTGCATCGGCTTAGAATCAGCAAAACCACCCGCCAAGGCATCAGGTATTTTCTCGGCATCCACACCACACGCCTTCGCCAAGGCCGTCATTTCAGCCAACACCATTAAATTACAGCCCACTATCATCTGGTTACAGACCTTAGTCACCTGACCGGCTCCAACGGGTCCCATATGGGTGGCACGTTGTGATAAAGGAGCTAACAATGGCTGAATGCGTTCAATATCTTCCGCTGCACCACCACACATAATGGCCAAGGTGCCTTGTTCGGCGCCAGCAACACCACCAGAAACCGGCGAATCAACCCAGTTCATACCACAGGTCGCTTTTAGCTTGGCGGCAAATTCTCGCGTGGCTTGGGGGTCTGAGCTAGAAAAGTCCACCAGTAGCTGGTCGGCACGGCCAAATTCACTCACCCCAGCATCACCAAATACTACGGCCTCAACAACCTCGGTGTTAGCCACGCAGAGCAACACTACATCAACTTGCTTAACCAGCTCACCAATGCTGCTAGCAAGGGTCGCGCCTGCGGCACTCACCTCGGCCAATTTATCGGCACTGCGGTTCCACACTGTCACGTCAAAGCCTGCTTCCAATAGACGTTGGGTCATCGGATTACCCATTAGCCCAATACCAATAAAGCCCAGTTTCATTAGTACCTCTCCCTATCCGTCATATATTTATCTTGGTAATAGCAAGTTCCATAGTGCATAGCCAAACATATCCAACAGCTCAGTACAAACGGCATGGTCAGCATGGGAAGTCCCGTTTTTAACATCATGGCGGTCATTAACCCAGCCAGTACCGCAGCAAGAATACTCCAACCCGGTTTAAACTGATGCCAAAACATGGCAACCGCCGCTAACACTCCGTTATAACCGGTCAGACCAAAGTTAATATATTCAGGGTTTACAAGTAAAAAAGTGGCTGTACCACTGGTCACTATGGCCCCCACAAAAGCCCAGCCCAACATGCCTATACCTGCTAATAATAAGGCTGCACACACCATCACCGCTGGCACTGTGTCGGGTAGAAAGATCACCTGTCCAATAGCCGATAAAGAAAACTCATAATCGTTGGGTACTTCATCAACCAAGCGCTGCCCATTCCAATATAGCCAAGGCAAAATCAGCAGATTAAAAGGGAGGGTATAACACGAAAAACGAAAGGTTTTACGTAAATACGCGTACATTAAACATGATATAGCGCCTAAAATTATAACAATCAATAATAACATGGTGCTTTGAGGCGCAAATAGCGCCAGCGACAAACCGACCAAAGCCCCATTAAAGCCATAACAACCTTCGAGTTGTAATCCCCGATCAAACTTTAATAATTGCGCTGTTAACACGCCGCTTGCAGCACCAATAAGCATAGCTACTCCCATATAAGGAGAAGCCCAAAATACACCTAAAGTAATTAACAAACCGGCTAGCGGACGATTGACAAAGTAGATTTGACTGACAGAAGCCAGTAGTGAAGATAATATAACCACAATAAAAGTCCTGAATTAAAGTGGAAAACGAGCAGAATTAGAACAGGAAGTGGTGGTTTTGGCAACAAGAAAATGCACACAATGTTAACAGAATGTAATTGTGCGCCATCAATAAATAGTTATGCAGGTCTTAGTATGCAGTTTTAAGCTGGGCGCCGAGCCCTGAAGACTCGACGCAGCTTTAAACTAATGTGCTAAAAAAAACTGATATGCCTCATCAGTGGTGACATCATCCCAGCGATAACCTAATTCAAGCAAGTGCTGCTCAAAATCGGTTAAATCGGCATCAGGTAATTCAAAAGCACATAACACACGCCCAAATTCAGATCCTTGGTTACGGTAATGGAATAAACTAATGTTCCAACGCGTGCCTAAGGTGTCCAAAAAGCGCATTAGTGCGCCTGGTTGCTCAGGGAAGCGAAAGCTATAGAGGCGCTCATGTAAAGCTTTAGGAGGCCGTCCACCCACCATATAACGTACATGCGATTTCGCTAAATCGTTGTCCGTCATATTAGCGACTTGGTAGCCTGCTTGTTCCAGCTCCATCATGATCTGGGTTAACTCACGATCACCATCACTTAAGCGTACCGACACTAACACCGCTGCTTTATCATCAGAGGCATAACGATAGTTAAACTCGGTCACCATGCGATTGCCCAACACTTCGCAAAAGGTGACAAAAGCCCCTTTACGCTCAGGGATAGTCACCGCCAGCACACCTTCACGCTTTTCACCCAGCTCACAACGCTCAGACACATAACGCAAGGAATGAAAGTTAACATTAGCGCCACTTAAAATGGCTGCCATACGAGCGTGAGAGTAATCCCCTGCTTGGCTATATTTTTTTAGCCCCGCCAGCGCCAGCGCTCCCGAAGGTTCAGCAATGGCACGAGTGTCTTCAAAAATATCTTTAAGAGCGGCACATATTTCATCCGAGCTGACGGTAATCACCCCATCAAGATATTGCTGACACAGGCGAAAAGTCTCGGTGCCGATACGCTTTACCGCCACGCCATCCGCAAAGGTGCTCACTCTATCTAAGCTCACAATCTCTTGTGCTTTGAGCGCCGCATTTAGGCAAGCTGAACCTTCAGCCTCAACACCAATCACTTTCACCTGTGGCAGTAGTTGCTTGATATACACAGCAACCCCTGCCGCCAAGCCACCGCCGCCCACAGGGACAAACACATGGGTTAAGCGGGTGTCTTGCTCCAGTAACTCACGGCCAATGGTACCTTGACCAGTAATCACATCTGGATCATCAAAGGGGGGGATCAGCGTTAGCTTATGTTCTTCTGCTAATGCTAAACAGTGGGCATAGGCCTCATCAAAATTATTGCCATGTAAGATGACCTTGCCGCCAAAACGACGTACCGAGTCCACTTTAATATCTGGCGTCACTACAGGCATAACAATGGTAGCGTCAATACCCAATTTAGCCGCAGATAACGCCACCCCTTGTGCATGGTTACCCGCTGAGGCGGCAATCACCCCAGCTTGTAATTGTTCAGGGCTTAGCTGAGCGATTTTATTATAGGCACCGCGTAACTTGAAAGAGTGCACAGGCTGCATGTCTTCCCGCTTAAGCGATACTGAATGCCCTAAACGCTCTGAGATTTTCTTCAACGGCGATAAGGGTGTGACCCGTGCTGCCTCATACACAGGAGACAGTAAAATGCGACGCAAATATTCGCTCGCAGTACGTAATGCGGCGGCTTCTTTCAATGCCGGCTGTGCCATATATTTAGCCCCCCAGCTTAGTGATGTCGCGTACCGCACCTTTATCAGCACTGGTAGCCAAAGAAGCATAAGCGCGCAGTGAGTAAGAAACATGACGCTCGCGTGCTTCTGCAGGGCTCCAACCTTGCTCACCTTTAGCATTCATTAACTCATGACGGGTTGCTAATTCTTCATCTGAGACATCTAACATTATGCTGCGCCCAGGAATATCAATATCGATAATATCGCCATTTTCTACCAAAGCAATGGTGCCGCCACTGGCCGCTTCTGGGGAGACATGACCTATAGACAAACCAGAGGTACCGCCAGAAAAACGACCATCAGTGATTAAAGCACACTGAGTACCTAACCCCATTGATTTCAAGTAAGTGGTTGGGTAGAGCATTTCTTGCATGCCTGGGCCACCTTTAGGGCCTTCGTAGCGGATCACCACCACCTCTCCAGCTTTTACTTCGCCACCTAAAATACCGGCAACGGCACTGTCTTGGCTTTCATAAATGCGAGCCGGTCCACGAAAGACTAAGTTATCGTCAGAGACACCGGCGGTTTTTACAATACAGCCATCCACTGCAAGGTTACCAGATAACACTGCCAAACCTCCTTCTTGGCTATAAGCGTGCTCTAAACTACGAATACAACCTTCGGCACGGTCATTATCTAGGGTGTCCCAACGACAGTCCTGGCTAAATGCTTTTGTGGTACGAATGCCGGCGGGTCCTGCGCGGAACATGGTTTTTACTGCTTCGTTTTCGGTTACCATAATGTCATATTTAGCTAACTGCTCAGCCATGGTCATCCCCATTACTGTGGGCAAATGGGTGTGTAGCAAGCCGGCACGATCTAACTCACCTAAAATCCCCATTACCCCACCAGCACGGTGCACATCTTCCATGTGATATTTAGGGGTAGAAGGCGCTACTTTACACAACTGCGGAACCTTACGAGACAGCGCATCAATATCATCTAAATTAAAGTCGACACCCGCTTCGTGAGCGGCTGCGAGCAAGTGCAACACTGTATTAGTTGAGCCCCCCATAGCGACGTCTAATACCATGGCATTTTCAAAGGCTTCTTTATTAGCAATGGTACGTGGCAGGGCCGTGACATCATCTTGTTCGTAGTAACGCTTGGTTAACTCAACAATGCGATGCCCCGCAGATTTAAAGAGTTGCTCACGATCAGCATGAGTGGCTAACAAAGAGCCATTGGCAGGCTGTGACAAGCCCAGCACTTCAGTTAGACAGTTCATGGAGTTGGCAGTAAACATGCCAGAGCAAGAGCCACAGGTCGGGCAAGCGCTACGCTCAACTTGCTCACTTTGGGCATCATCTACGGTCGGGTCGGCGCCTTGTACCATGGCATCCACTAAGTCCAATTTAATCAATTGGTCAGAAAGCTTAGTTTTACCGGCTTCCATCGGGCCGCCAGAGACAAAAATAACCGGAATATTCACTCGCAATGCGGCCATTAGCATGCCAGGAGTAATTTTGTCACAGTTAGAAATACAGACCATGGCATCAGCGCAGTGAGCGTTAACCATATACTCCACAGAGTCGGCAATTAAGTCACGGCTTGGCAAGCTATACAGCATGCCGTCGTGCCCCATGGCAATGCCATCGTCTACGGCAATGGTATTAAATTCTTTGGCAACACCACCCACGGCTTCAATTTCGCGCGCAACTAACTGCCCCATGTCTTTTAAATGCACATGGCCCGGCACAAACTGGGTAAAAGAGTTTACCACCGCAATAATAGGCTTGCCGAAGTCACCTTCAGTCATACCGGTTGCACGCCACAGGGCGCGAGCACCAGCCATATTACGGCCGTGAGTAGTAGTAGCGGAGCGATACTTTGGCATTCTGATATTCCTAACAATGTGAGTCATACAGGCAACGGCGAAGCGAGCCTATCTCTTACCTATAAAATAATAGCTATACGCCTTACGCTGTACGGCGTAAGTCAAAGATAGAGCAACTATTTATCCTTCATTTACAGCGTATAGCGTAAAGCGTACGGCGCTCTTTCTAAGCTATTTTCTTTAATGCTTGTTCTTGGTCTAGCACTTGAACTTGGGTGACATCCAGCAATTTTTCTAACTGCAGGCTAAGCTGGCTAATGGGTCTGTCACTGAATACGTTAAGCTGAATAACCAAATATTGGCCATTATCTTGCGTTGACATATTCATATCGTTCACACGAAAGCCACGGTGGCGAGTAAGGCGTAAGACGCGCTCTAACACTTCGGGACGAAACTTAGCCGTTATCTGTAATTGATATGGGTTCATGCTTTTTTCTCCATCATCTGGTCGTTGGCAACGCCGGGCGGCACCAAGGGCCAGACGTTTTCTTGCTCCGAAATTCGTACATGCAACAAATAAGCAGTTTCTGCTGCTAGCATACGCGCTATGGCAGGCTCCACATCGGCTTTACAAGTAATGGTTTCACCCGGAATATTAAATGCCGCAGCCATCGCCACAAAATCAGGGTTATCAGTGAGTATAGTTTCACTGTAACGACCATCAAAGAACAGCTCTTGCCATTGGCGCACCATACCTAAACGCTGGTTGTCTAATAACACCATTTTTACGGGCAACTGTGCACGTTTAAGGGTACCCAGTTCTTGCACGTTCATCATAAATGAACCATCCCCCGACACTAATACTGATTCATCTTGAGGGCGTGCCAATTTAGCTCCGATGGCCGCAGGCAACCCAAAACCCATAGTGCCTAAACCTGAACTACTTAAATGGTTACGTGGGCTAGTAAAGCGCATGTGCTGGGCAACCCACATTTGGTGCTGGCCTACATCACAACTCACCATAGCAGTGTCACCTAATGCGCGGCTTAATTGGTTCAGCATAAGTGGCGCATAAATAGCATCACCTGGGTGATCATAACGCCACGCATGCTCTACTTTAAGTGCCTTACAATGCTCGCGCCATGGTTCAATAGTGAGCATATTGGCGGTTATTTTATCATTAGTCAGTACTGGGAGCACGGTGCATAGATCCGTATTCATACTAACCTCGGCATGACGTACTTTGCCAAACTCTGAGGCATCTTTATCGATATGAATAACTTGGGCATTAACAGCAAAAGCATCGAGCTTTCCGGTGACTCTGTCATCAAAACGCGCGCCCACCACCAACAGTAGATCACTCTGCTGAACCGCAATATTGGCAGCTTTTGTTCCGTGCATACCTAGCATACCTAAAAACAAATCATTATCAGGATCTAAGGTACCAATTCCCTTCAAAGTGGTCACCATAGGGATGCCGGTTTTTCGCGCAAAATCACGTAACTCGGTAATAGCATTCGCCATCCCAACTCCGCCTCCCACATATAAAACGGGCTGCTTAGCGCTGCTCAGTAATGCCTGAGCATCAGCCAGTGCGTCACTCTGCAGTGGGTTAGGTTTAGTGCTAAAAGTAGGAGTCTGCTGAGGCTCAACTAAGGCAACTTGCACATTTTTTGGCACATCAATTAACACAGGCCCTGGGCGACCTGAACGTGCAATTTCAAACGCTTCAGCAATAATCGCACCTAAATTTTCAACATTTTCCACTAAGTAAGAGTGCTTGGTGCAAGATAAGGACATACCCAGCACATCCACTTCTTGAAAGGCATCAGTACCAATTGCCGCCATGGGAACTTGCCCAGTAATGGCCACTGACGGAATAGAATCTAGCATAGCATCAGCCAGACCGGTGATCAGGTTAGTCGCGCCTGGGCCTGATGTAGCCATACAAACGCCTACCTGACCACTGGCTCTGGCATAGCCTACTGCTGCCAATGCAGCTGCCTGTTCATGCCGACACAGCAGGTGATCTACTCCACCGTCATACAGGGCATCGTAGAGCGGCATAATGGCTCCACCGGGGTAGCCAAAGATCTGGGTTACTCCCTGTTGTTTAAGAGTGTTAACTATATATTGTGCGCCATTCATGTGATTGCTGCCCATCCGTTGCTGCCAAAGTTTGTTAAAAAAAAACCCCCGAGCGATGTGCTCGGGGGTTTTACGTTTTGTCTGCGGTTATATGCGTATCGTCAGACTAAAGTACCCCGAGCGGAGATTTAATAATCACCACTAAGACCACAATAATATTGACAAAACGCACTATAAAATTCATAAAAATTATTACTCAATAGGGTACTGAGCCGGAACATTCAACTCAAGCGTACCTATACAACTAGCATGATGAGCTAAGCTAAACAAGACTTTACTGATTAAATAAGCAAAGGAGTGTCTCAAACTTAAGTTAATTAGCCAGTTTAAAATGCTAATAAAAATAAATTAACACACATAAAATATTAGGGAGACTAGGATGTCACTCGCCATTGTTTTTGCTCGTGCTAGTTTAGGGGTTACAGCCCCTCTCGTTACAGTAGAGGCACACCTGGCTAATGGTTTACCTGTGTTCAATATTGTGGGCCTACCAGAAACCACCGTTAAAGAAGCGCGAGACCGAGTACGCAGCGCACTCATCAATTCAGGCTTTGAATTCCCAGCACGTCGTATCACTGTTAATTTAGCCCCTGCCGATTTGCCTAAAGAAGGCGGTCGCTTCGACTTACCTATTGCGATCGCTATTTTGGCGGCATCAGAGCAAATACCCACCAGCCAACTTGAAAAACTGGAGTTTTTAGGTGAGCTTGCATTAACGGGAACATTACGCCAAATTAAAGGTGCACTGCCCGCAGTACTCGCAGCCCGAGATGATGATCGCTTATTAATACTGCCCGATACCAACGACTATGAAGCAGGGGTTATTCAGCCGTGTCCAGCGCTACTTGCCCCTCACCTATTAGCCATTACCGCTTGGTTAAGGCAACAAGGCGAGCTTGCAACACCTGAACCAATCATTATACAAGAGCCTGAATATGTGGCTGACTTATGTGATGTTATTGGTCAAGAAGGCGGCAAACGAGCCTTAGAAATAGCAGCGGCCGGTGAGCATAACTTGTTACTTTTAGGCCCACCTGGTACCGGTAAAAGTATGCTAGCTAGCCGACTCCCAGGGTTATTACCCCCCATGAGTGAAGAGGAAGCCCTAGAACTGGCAGCGATTAGGTCGATTAGTGGCGTAAGCTTAGAACCAGAAAACTGGCGTTTACGCGCTTTTCGCCAACCTCACCACTCTTCTTCAGCGGTGGCGCTAGTGGGGGGCGGCAGTTACCCCAAACCGGGGGAGATTTCTTTAGCGCATAACGGTGTTTTATTTCTTGATGAAATGACCGAGTTTGAACGAAGAGTGTTAGACGCCTTGCGCGAACCATTAGAAACCAATTACATCTCTATTGCTCGAGCCGCGCAAAGTGTTATTTTTCCTGCTCGTTTTCAATTAATTGCCGCCATGAACCCCAGCCCTTGTGGCCATTATCAAGAAGGCTATACACGCAGCTCATCGGAGCAAATTTTACGCTATCTTAGTAAAGTTTCAGGTCCCTTTTTAGATAGGTTCGACTTATCTGCAGAAGTCTCTTTACTGCCCCCAGGCGAGCTGAGTCGCAAGCGTGTTAAGGCTGAAGGCTCTGCCGCCGTTAAAAAAAGAGTGTTAGCCGCAAGATCACAGCAATTACAGCGAGCAGGCAAAACCAATGCCAGACTTAGTGCCTCAGAATTAGAGCGTTTTTGCCCTTTAGATCAATCTGATGCTGAGTTTTTAGAGCAGGCATTACACAAGATGAAACTTTCTATTCGTGCATGGCATAAATTAATTAGGGTAGCCAGAACCATAGCTGACTTAGAGCATCAAGAGCACATTAGTCGCTCACATTTAATAGAAGCATTAGGGTATCGCGCCATGGACAGGTTAATACAGCAACTGCAATCTTAAGCTATCATTAAGGCAGACACTTTGGAAAGAAGGAGCCTACCATGAAAAGTGCAAAGGAGTTTGCTGTTTGGCTTTATGACAGGTTCAAAGAGGTACCAGAAGGCGTATACCTTAGTAGAGACGACATCACGACTTTGTCGAATCGCCAACACTTTAGCTTAGACTTTGTAAACGATATTCACTATGAGTTAACGTTAAAAAATATGGGGTTTGTTGCCGGCACCCATAGAGATAAGTTTTATCTATTCCATCTACCCACTGTTTACTGGCAACATCAAGAAGTTATCTATTTAGAAGAGCGACAATCTAATGTTTACCCCATCACTCAACAGAGTATCTCTTGAACATAAACAGCCCCAAGTACTAAGTATCTTGGGGCTGTATTGAGCTCATACTAACCTTGCAGGCGTAAACATTAATCCAAGGTAAGTAAATATTCTACCGTCTGATAAAAACGTTCCTCTGAACCAATTTCACTCATATCAAGCTCATACTTGTCTTTGACCACTATGGTAGGCGTACCATGCACATCAAAACGTTCCGTCTTTTTATCGTATTGAGCAATCATGCCATTAAGTGCAAAACTATTGATAACGCCATCAAACTCTTTTTCAGAAACTCCGTTATCAATAAAAAGAGCTTTAATATCAGCCATATTTTGGGGCATTTTCTTCTGGCGATGAATGCGATCAAAAATAACAGGGGTAAGCTGCTCATCTACTTTCAGCAACACCGCTGCAGCATAGGCTCTTTGTAAGAGAGGCCCAAGATCTCGTCCTAAAAAAGCAACCGGTATTTTGTTCAGCTCTAGCTCAGGTATCCGCAGCTCTAATTTATTCATCAGTGGCTGAAAACTGTAGCAATGTGAACAAATATAAGAGAAAAACTCAGTGACCACCGGCCCATTGCTGGCAGTTTCTTGTACTACTTTATACTCAACGCCTTCTTTAAAATCTGCAGCGACACTCGCCAATGGAGTCATAAGTAAAGCAAATAAAACAACAACATACTTCTTCATAATTATTCCCATATAATTAAAGCTAAGTCACGTTAGTTAATCAGTTCCACGAGGTCAAGGATAATGGCTCTGCATCTAGATTTTGTCGTTGCTCAGCCAACACTCCAATTTGCTGCTGCCAATACTCTTCGGTGTTAAACCACGGGAAATTACGCACAAATGCAGGATCAGTCCAACGGTTAGCTAACCACGCCATATAATTAATAATACGCATGGCTCGTAAAGGCTCAATTAATGCCAACTCACTATTATCAAACTCACGTACGCTTTCATAACCCGCTAGCAGCGTATCTAGCTGCATCAGCTGATCTTGTCGGCTACCACTGAGCATCATCCACAAGTCCTGTATGGCAGGCCCAGTGCGACAGTCATCAAAGTCGAGTAACCAGGGGCCCTCATTCCACAGCACATTGCTGGCATGACAATCACCATGGATAGTGAGTTGCTGTTTAGGGTGATATAAAACACAGCTTTTCTCTATTACAGCATCTAAGTGTTTAAAGAAGGGGGTAGATAATGCCTTAGGGAGCTGTGCTTTTTTTTGTAGCATAGCTCGGGCATGCATTAAGTAACTCTCTGCTGCTATTTGTGGTCGACAAGATAACGTAATTCCCGCCCCTACTTGGTGCAATCGGGCTACTTGTTCGCCAAAGGCCTCTAATTGGTCAAGATTATCTGTTTCTAATTGCCGCCCGGCAATAGCTGGCCATACCGCAAACTGCATCCCTTGATATACAAAAACACTCGCCTGCTCCCGCTTAATAGGTACAGCAACACGAACGCCTTTGCTTGCAGATGCAAACAAAAAATCATGCTCTTCTTGTATTTGCTGCACACTCCAACGCTGCGGGCGATAAAACTTAACCACCATGGGTTTTTCAGTATCGCTTTTAAAACGATATACCCTATTCTCATAGCTGTTTAATGCCATTAATCCAGAATCGACGACTATATCTACGCTCTGTAGCGCATCTGCAATGACCTCTGGAGTAAGCTGGTAATAATCCATATAGCTCCCTAAAAAAAGACCGCAGCCAACGGCTACGGTCTAAATTATTTACTCACTAATAACATCAGTTAATTGCACTAAAGAACTTACTCTTATGGCGCAAGGTCGCTTTGCTATCGTCTTCATCTAACCCAGTATGAGAAAGTACAAAGGTCACATCACTTACTGGTGATGATAACAGGTAAGGGTCAACGGCTAGGCTAATAGGTAAGCTAATCGTCTCCCCACCAATGACTTCTACTTCTTGTGGGCCAATCCAAGTGACGTCTTCTAACCCCTCAGCTGATAGGCGATAGGTTTCAGTATCTAACGTCTTGTTATTGATTTTCATGGTGTAGGTGTTTTCAATCAAGCCTTCATTGGTTTCTCGATAAAGCTGATTACGGTCTCGCAAAATCTCTAAGCCCATCGGCATAATACTCACCGCCATGTAAACGAACACGCCACATAATACTGTGATAATAAAGCCATAACCGATTAACTTAGGGCGCGCAACGTGAGTCGTCCCATGCTTTAACTTATGCTCAGTGGTGTAACTAATAAGGCCTCGTTCATACCCCATACGATCCATGGTTTGGTCACAGGCATCAACACAAGCACCGCAGTTAATACACTCATACTGAAGGCCATCACGAATATCGATACCGGCAGGGCACACCTGCACGCATAAGTTACAATCAATACAGTCACCTAACCCCAGTTCTTTAGGATCAGCTTTACGACCACGAGGGCCACGTTTTTCACCGCGATCAGTATCATAACTTACTGTAAAGGTATCCTTATCGAACATCGCGGATTGAAAGCGTGCATAGGGACAAATATGGGTACACATAATGGTACGCATAAAGCCGGCATTACCATAAGTGCAAAAAGCAAAAAACCAAACCCAAAAACCTACCCAAAAGCTGGTAGAAAAGGTCAACACTTCTATAGCCAGCTGATGGGATGGAATAAAGTAGGCAATAAAAGTGAAGCCCGTTAATAACGACACTGCCAGCCATGCAATATGCTTGGCTGTTTTCCGCCAAATTTTATTAAAGTTCCAAGGCGATTGATCAAGCTTGCGGCGTTTGTTGGCACTACCCTCTAGCTTTTCTTCAAACCAGATAAATATAAAGGTCCAAACGGTTTGTGGACAAACATAACCACACCATACCCGCCCTAAAAAGGTAGTGACAAAAAATAAGGCAACAGCAGAAATCATTAATAGTAAGGCAAGCAAGGTGAGATCTTGAGGCCAAATTGTGGCTGCAAACACCTGAAAGCGTTGCTGTTCAACATCAAACAATAGCGCTTGACGGCCATTCCACGTTAACCAAGGACCAATAATAAATACCGACATTAGGATCCAGCCTAAGTATTTGCGTAGTTTTTGCCATTGACCTGTCTGGGCTCGAACATAGATATGCCCATCATCAGTAGGCCGGTGTGAACGCGCAGGCGTTACATCTTTTACATTGATCTGCTTTTGTTTATCGTTCATTTTGCTCACATTATTATTTTAACAGCTTGCAACCAAGTTACCTGCACCACAAACAATCGCTGTTTATTAACAGAGCGAATTGATAACTGTTAACATGCAGATAAAATACGAGTTATGACATAGTCTGAAGCAAAGCCTACACCAAAAAGGTGATATTGATCACTCTTTTATACCTCAAGAGCAGTAATCTCTGCGCTTATCACTACATTAGCGCATCTTAATGAATAAACACCATGACAATGATCATTAAATAGCAAAATGGTGAAATAAAGTTGTATGCATTGTGTACATCCTATGGGAGGCTGGATGAAGTTTATTTTTTACAGACAAAAAAGCCCAGCTCTTAGAGCTGGGCTTTTTTATTGGGCGTTTGATTGTGACCTACTTTCACATGGCAGCTGCCACACTATCATCGGCGCAGATGCGTTTCACTACTGAGTTCGGCATGGGATCAGGTGGTTCCACAACGCTATGGCAATCAAACAAAACTTTATAACTGGTGCTGATACCCGGATTTGAACTGGGGACCTCACCCTTACCAAGGGTGCGCTCTACCAACTGAGCTATATCAGCTTAAATTGGGTGCCTGGCAGTGACCTACTTTCACATGGCAGCTGCCACACTATCATCGGCGCGGCTGCGTTTCACTACTGAGTTCGGCATGGGTTCAGGTGGTTCCACAGCGCTATGGCCGCCAGGCATAAATTGGAATCTGGAAAGCGACCGCCATGGAGGGCGGAAGTGCAGAAAATGCAGGAGCAATTTTCTGTCTGATTTAGTTGAAATAATTTATCTTTTCTCGACCGCAAGGTCTCACACTTCTTGGGTGTTGTATGGTTAAGCCGCACGGG
>NZ_JBQDEX010000069.1:0-14030 GCF_052084945.1 Oceanisphaera sp. | reverse complement strand
CTGGGGCGAATATTATGAACTTTTTATCTCAGGCCATTGCACAAGAATCGACACCGGATTGGACGGCGCTGTTAGCGCTGCCTATCGTCGACAATCAAGATCCTCTCGTGCCGTTGGGGTTAGTTAAATCGCCGTTACAGTCCTACCCTGCTTACTTTCATCAGGGCATTCCCCATGCGCTTAGTGAGTGTTATGTGCGCTTGAGTGTGCTGTATCGCTTATACAAAGCGGCTCGGCTGTTACCCATAGGGGTAGAGCTGGTGGTGTTAGATGGCTGGCGCCCTTTACGAGTGCAGCAATATTTATTTGATAGCTTATTTGCGGCCATGAATGCTCATTATGCCAATGATAGCGAACCTGAATTGCTCAATCGAACTCGCCATTTTATCGCTCCCCCCAGTGATGATCCGCTCGCGCCTAGCACTCATCTCACCGGCGGTGCTGTGGATGTGACCTTGTGTGATGCAGAAGGGCTGTTGGTGGATATGGGAACAGAGTTTGATGAGATCAGCCCTTGGTCTTGCAGTGCTGCTTTTGAAACCCTTGAAAAAACGACGGCACAACAAGCTGAGGTGATTGAAAATCGCCGTTTATTACACAGCGTGATGCGCCAAGCCGGTTTTACCAATTTACCCAGTGAATGGTGGCACTTTGATTATGGTAATCAGTCGTGGGCGTGGCGCGCTAATAAAAGTGAGGCTCAGTTTGGTGCCATTGACTTAGTGCCCTTAAGGCAGCGCTGGCTTAACAATATAAGGGGCTAAGATGCACTGCGTTAACGCCATACCGTGACGCTTTATATGAGAGCGTTTAGCAGGCTTGATGGGCTGTTGCCTTGAACGAGTGGCGTATCGCTTGTAGCGTAACGCTTTGTTTTACCAAGGAGAAGCTTAATGGATAACGCACATTTCTTATGGCAAACCGGCTGGTACTGTGATGGCCAATGGCGTGATAGCAACCAGCAGTATGAGGTGAATAATCCAGCAAGCGGCCAATTACTTGCTAAGGTGGCAGTATGCGGTACTCAAGAAACTCAAGCGGCGATTGATGCCGCAACACAAGCCTTTGGACCTTGGCGTCATAAAACAGCAAAAGCGCGCTCTGCCATATTGCGCCGCTGGTATGAACTGATGATGGAGCATCAAGACGCATTAGCTGAATTGATGGTGTTAGAGCAAGGCAAGCCGCTTGCTGAGGCCAAAGGCGAAGTCGCTTATGGAGCCAGCTTTTTAGAATGGTTTGCCGAGCAAGCCAAGCGCGCTAACGGGGAGACCATTCCCAGCCCCACTTTTGATAATCGCTTGTGGGTGATTAAGCAGCCCGTGGGCGTGGTGGCTGCCATTACGCCGTGGAACTTTCCGATGGCCATGTTAACCCGTAAGGTAGGGCCGGCACTGGCTGCGGGCTGTACCGCTGTGGTGAAGGCGTCTAGTGATACTCCTTTGTGTGCCAATGCCTTGGCGGTACTGGCGGAACAAGCCGGACTACCCGCGGGGGTGCTGAACTTGGTTTCGGGGGATACTGCGGCTATTAGTGAGACGTTAATGGCAAGCCCTGATGTGCGTAAACTGTCTTTTACCGGCTCCACTAAAGTGGGTAAATTGCTGATGAGCCAAGCGGCTAACACGGTTAAAAAACTCTCCTTAGAGCTTGGGGGCAATGCACCCTTTATTGTGTTTGATGATGCAGACGTAGATGCGGCTGTGGCAGGTGCCATGGCCTCTAAATTTAGAAATACCGGCCAAACCTGCGTGTGTGTGAATCGCTTTTTTGTACAAGAAAATATTTATGATGAGTTTGTACAAAAGTTAGCGGCAGCAGCACAAGCCCTTAATGTGGCAGACGGATTGAGTGAGGGAGCTGAGCAGGGGCCACTGATTAATCAAGCGGGTTTAGAAAAAGTAGAGCAGCATGTAAGTGACGCCTTAGATAAGGGCGCCAACTTAGTCTGCGGAGGCCAGCGCCGTGCCTTGGGCGGCACCTTTTATCAACCTACCGTATTGAGTGACGCTAACGAAAGTATGATGCTGGCGCACGAAGAAACCTTCGGTCCGGTAGCCGCTTGTTTTCGTTTTACCAGCGAGGCTGAAGTCATTGAACGCGCCAACGATACGCCGTTTGGCTTAGCCGCCTATTTTTACACGCAAAACCTGAATCGCGTCTATCGCGTCTCTGAAGCATTAGAGTCGGGCATGGTGGGGGTCAACACCGGCATGATCTCCAATGAAATGGCCCCTTTTGGGGGAGTCAAAGAGTCCGGCTTAGGTCGCGAAGGGGCCAGCATGGGCTTGGATGAGTTTTTAGAAACTAAGTACGTAAACTTAGGGCAGGTGAACTAACGTTTCTGCGTGTTATCTTGATAAGAATAAGCCGCTGGTGACAGCGGCTTTTTAATGAGCTATTAACGTCTTATCTAGTGCTGTTTTCATCTAATTGATTTTTAAAAGTTTTGTGCAGATAGTAGCTGAACATTTGAAGCGACCAGCATTTTTCAACTGAATCCTGTTTATGATAAAAAGTGGCGGCCTTTTACGTTAGACTGGTTAAGAGTACGTGGCATTTATATAATTAAACATAATACAGGAGTGCTATATATGGCCTCAGAAAAGATGAACGCAGATAAGTCACCTCCTTCTTCTACCATTTTAGTGCCGGTTTTTATTCCGGCCGTTATTGTCATTGCGCTTATGGTGATAGGCACCATGAGTAACCCTGAACTTGCAGGAGATATTTTCTCCGATATTTTGGCCTACTTTACCCAAAGTTTTGGCTGGTTCTACATGTTATCAGTCGCCATCTTTTTGGTGTTTATTGTGGCTGTCGCGTTTAGTAAGTGGGGCAATATTAAGCTTGGGCCAGATCACGCTGAGCCTGAGTATAGCTTTGTAGCCTGGTTTGCCATGTTATTTTCGGCCGGTTATGGCATTGCCTTGTTATTTTTTGGCGTGGCGGAGCCAGTATTACATTACGCTTCTCCCCCTGCAGGCCCAGCGATGACAGTGGATGCTGCCAAGCAGGCCATGCAAATTTCTTTTTTCCATTGGGGTTTTCATATTTGGGCAATTTATGGCTTGGTGGGCTTATCGCTGGCCTATTTTGCTTTTCGCCATGGCTTGCCGCTGTCGATGCGCTCAACCTTGTATCCCTTAATTGGTGAGCGAATTCACGGCCCTATGGGGCATATCGTGGATGTGTTCGCCATTCTGGGTACCTTGTTTGGTATTGCTACCACTCTTGGGTTATCGGTAGCACAAATTAATGCGGGTCTTAATTATCTCTGGCCCAGTATTCCCTTGAGTACCACGGTACAAATTATTGCCATAGTCGCCATTACTGCGTTGGCGACCTTGTCGGTAGTGGCAGGCATGGACAAAGGCGTAAAACGGTTGTCGATGCTGAATATGGTGCTGGCCATCTCGCTGATGATCTTCGTGTTTGCCGTAGGGCCGACGGTATTTATTCTTAATACCTTTATGCAAAATACCGGCAGTTACTTAAGCAATATCGTCGAGCGTACCTTTAATTTGCAGGCCTATACCGCTAGTGATTGGATTGGTAACTGGACGCTGTTTATTTTTGGTTGGACCATTGCTTGGGCGCCCTTTGTGGGCTTGTTTATTGCCAAAATTAGCCGCGGGCGCACCATTCGCCAATTTGTGGTGGGGGTGATGGTGGTACCGACCGTATTTACCTTTTTATGGTTCTCGGTATTTGGTGATACTGCCCTGCACCTGATTATGGTGGATGGTTACACCTCACTTATTGACGAAGTACAAAACGATCAAGCCATTGCTTTGTTTAAGCTATTTGAGCAATTGCCGCTGACCTCGATTGTGTCTTTTATTACCGTGTTTTTGATTATTACCTTTTTTGTTACCTCATCTGACTCCGGCTCTTTAGTGATTGATTCACTGGCATCCGGTGGTGTGGCGCAAACACCGGTATGGCAGCGGGTATTTTGGGCGTCAACCGAAGGTGTGGTGGCCGCCGCGCTATTGTTAGCGGGGGGCTTGGGCGCATTGCAAACCGCGACCATTGTTAGTGCCTTACCGTTCGCCATTATTATGCTGATTGCCATGGTAGGTATGTGGCGCGCGCTGGTTATTGAAGGGCACCACGAGGTGAGCTTGCAACAGCATATGCAGTCGCCACAAGGGGGAGTGAAGTCGGGCCCTGGGTTTTGGAAAAAACGACTGGCCAACTTAGTCGATTTTCCGCCCCGTGAAGCGGTTGAAAAATTCTTACGCACCATTGCTTTTCAAGCTATGCACAAGGTTGAGGTAGAGCTTGAGCAACAAGGCTGGGAAGCTGAAGTAAACTTCGATGAGCAAAACTGCCGTGCGCAATTTCAGGTGTTTCAAGAGGGCAAACTGGAATTTATTTATGAAGTTCGTCTGCGTGGTTACGCCATGCCAGACTTTGCATTTCCTGAAACTGAAGAAGTAGCAAGTGATGATCACTACTACCGTGCTGAGGTGTTTTTACGCCGAGGTGGTCAGGCTTACGACGTGTACGGTTACGATCAGCAAGACATTATTAGTGATATTCTCGACCAGTTTGAGAAATACTTACACTTCTTACATATTTCACCGGGCATTTTGCCGTGGAAGATGGAAGAGCACGATGATGACTTAGTGAACGAAAGCGACGAGCAGCCAGAGGATACCTATTTGGCTGATAAACCGCTGTAGTAGGCAAGACACAGGTCAATATACACGCTTTACTGCTGTTTTTTGCTATAAAGCAACAAGCACCGAATCCAACAGGGTTCGGTGCTTTTTTAATGGTGATTTATTCATGCTCTAACATGGCTTTTAACTCCGCCTCTGCGGCCTTAAGTTTTTTTTGTGCGGCTGCCAACTCTTGCTGTAGCTCACGCCGTTCCTTTTCCGATAAAACGGCCTTATTTTCTTGAGGTCGACTCGGCTTGGCGGGGGCAATCTCTACCTCTGAAGGCTTAGGCTGTCGGCTTGTGGGCTCGGTCGTAGCTACACAACCACATAGTAAAAGACTTATCAAAAAAAGTGAGGACAGGCAGATCTTATTATTAAAGTGTGGGAAGAGAGAGGACAGGCAAATCTTACTATTCATAGTGTGGTCTCTTAGACAGGTAAGTGATTTAAGGGCTAATAGCCAGACAGTTACATGTTGAATAATAAAAACTCGGCACTAAAGTTCCATCGTTTTTTACAACCAATAAGTACTGTGATTGATAGCAAATAAAACCCATATATACTCCTTAAGTTAATGCTTTTTATGACATTAATCGTAGCCCACCCCTCCATATTGCTATTCGGTTAAATGGACTGAGTAACATGATATTGGCGTCAAAATCTGGCATTCTTGAAGGATGATCACTATAAAGGAACATCATGCAGCGACTGACTAAAATAGCGTTATTGGTGTGCAGCTTGTTATTAGCTGCCTGTTCAGAGCCCACAAAAGAGATTCACTTATTAACGGGAGCCGACGCTGCGGAGCTGGCGCGAACCCATTTGGCCAAAGCCGTATTAGAGCAGCAAGGCTTTACAGTTACAGTAAGTGAAGTACGATTAGGTCAAATTTGGCAGCGCTTATGGGCAGGCAAAGCCGATGCCAGTGTGACGGTGTGGTTGCCACAAGCTTCGGCTCCTTTTGTAGAGCGTTTTTTTGATAGGCTGGATGATATGGGGCCTAAAAGCCATCAGCTAGCGGGTGAAACATGGCCAAGTCAGGATAAGCCGCACACCATTATTCGGCGTAGTTTAGAGCAAGAGGCGCCCAAGGCGAGAGCCATATTGCGTGATTTGCAATGGCAGCCGCAAGATTTAGAACAGATTATGGCGCATTGGCAGCAAAGCCAAAACTGGAACTTAGCGGCACAAAGTTGGCTGGCTGAACATCAACACATCGGGGAGCGATAGGCTCGAAATCCTAAGCTGAAATAAAGAGATATTCGGTCTTTTGCTGTGTTCTACCGTGCCAATTCGGTGTTTTTATTGCCGCTTATGGCTTTTTGAAGCCGCAGAGCGCGGCGCACTTTTATAGGGATAGTAACGATGACGACAATTGGAACGCCGCTCTCAAAAACGGCGACGCGAGTACTGCTGTGCGGCGGGGGTGAACTAGGAAAAGAGGTGGCCATTGAGCTGCAACGCCTAGGTGTAGAAGTGATAGTGGTTGATCGCTACGCTAACTCACCAGCTATGCAAGTGGCGCACCGCTCTCATGTTATTTCTATGCTAGATGGAGCCGCACTGAGGGCTGTGATTGAGCAAGAACAACCGCATCTTATTGTGCCCGAGATAGAAGCCATTGCGACCGATACCTTAGCGCAGCTAGAGCAAGAAGGCTTTACTGTGATACCCACAGCCAGAGCAACACAACTCACCATGAACCGCGAGGGCATTCGCAGTCTAGCCGCCGACGAATTAGGCCTAGCAACCTCGCCGTATCGTTTTGCCGGTAGTTTAAGTGAATTTAAAGCAGCGGTAGCAGAAATAGGGCTACCTTGTGTGGTGAAGCCCATTATGAGCTCTTCTGGCAAAGGGCAAAGTACTTTACGTCATCCAGATGAAATTAAAGCCGCGTGGGATTATGCCCAAGAAGGGGGGCGTGCGGGTGGTGGGCGAGTTATTATCGAAGGCTTTGTTAAATTTGATTATGAAATCACCTTGCTCACGGTGCGCCATGTGAACGGCACCAGCTTTTGTGAACCCATAGGCCATCTACAAGAAGACGGTGATTATCGCACTTCTTGGCAACCGCAAGCCATGAGTGCTGCGGCCTTAGCAGCCTCGCAGAAAATGGCAGAGCAAGTCACAAGCGCCTTAGGTGGCTATGGTGTCTTTGGGGTTGAACTGTTTATTCGTGGTGATGAGGTGTTGTTTAGTGAAGTATCGCCGCGCCCGCACGATACTGGCTTAGTCACGCTTATCTCACAAAATCTATCGGAGTTTGCCTTGCACGCTCGCGCTATTTTAGGCCTACCAGTTCCGCTCATTCGCCAATATGGCCCAGCCGCCTCTGCGGTGATTTTGCCAGAAGGCCAGTCTAGTCACACTCGATTTGGTCATTTAGCCGGCGCTTTGGCCGAACCTGATACCGAGCTGCGTTTATTTGGTAAGCCCGAGATCAACGGTCGTCGCCGCATGGGAGTGGCTCTTGCCTTGGCTGATGATATTGAGACAGCCAAAATCAAAGCCAACGACTGTGCGGCTAAGGTAACGGTCGACTTTTAGAGCTTATCTAAAATATTAAAGACTTTCTTGCCACAGAATACACAGACATACTGAAATATGAACGGCTAAGCTCCTAAATTTTAACGCGGCCGTATTGTTACTTTTTGTTTGTGTATTCAGTGGCTAAATAGCGTTAGGTTTGTGATTAAGGTCAAGAATATATGTCTCGTACTATTTACTTATTGCGCCACGGCCAAACCCAGTTTAATGCCGAGCAGCGTTTGCAGGGGCGCTGTAATTCAGATCTGACTGCGCTAGGTGTACAGCAAGCGAAGGCCATGGCGAACACATTATGTGAGGTGCTCGATACCCCCAAAAACTGGGCGATTTACTCCAGTCCGCTTGGTCGCGCTCAGCAAACAGCAGCCATTATTTGTAAGCACCTGCAGCTATCAGTCGAGCATATTCAACTCGATGAACGGCTGATGGAAGTAGGGCTTGGGGAGTGGGAACAGCTGCGCGCGCCAGACTTACAGTTAAAATACCCGCAGATATCCCAAGCAGTTTTAGACTGGTACTTGCAAGCACCCAAAGCCGAGCGTTTTGCCGATGCTAAGCAACGTCTGAATCACTGGCTACAAGACCCTAGGCTTCCCCAACAGGTTATTGTTATTGGTCATGGTTTATCTGGTGCCATCTTACGTGGCTTATACGCAGGGTTGGAATACCATGACATTTGGCAACAAGAAATCCCACAAAACGCTTTTTTCAAGCTGCATAACGGTCAGATAGCACGCCTCACCTGCTAGCAATATTAAAAGCCTAAAGCATAGCTCCTCTGTATCCTTAGCTATTTATGACACTTTTATCCGCCAAAAGATCTGACTGTCCCATCTTTGGTTCTTTCTGCTGATGGTTATCACAAGATATGACTGTCCTATCTTTACTATCTTTAGAGCATTGGCAGTTTGTGTCGTAGTTGCGTTATTTACTGAGGTTAAGCTGGTTCTTTTTGTTATGGCTAGCGCATCTCGAGACAAAAACCGTTACAGTGAGGACGTATTTACTCTAATTTTAGCCTGCAAGTGGATCTGCACTTTTGCTCAAGGACAATAGAGCCTGATTATTTGAGGTGTTTTGATGAATCGACGAACTGTTTTTGCATTAACGTCAGCTGCGGCTATCACGGCACTAAGCGGCTGTGCTACACACAATGAGGCGGGCCAACAGCAGGTTACGGGCTCTTTATCTTATTTATCGCGTATTATGCTAGCGCCCAACAGTGTGGCTGAAGTGACGGTGCGCGATACTAGCGTGGCCAAGGGTGAGGTTGTTGCCAAGCAGCATATAGAGTTGAATGACCAAGCATTGCCGATTCCGTTTAATGTAATGCTGAATACGCAACAGCTGAACTCTGGTGCTTACAGCTTAAGTGCCGTGATTAAAGAACAAGATCAGGTGAGCTGGTACAGTGCTCCAATGGGTGTTTCAGTTGAACCTGGCCTGACTGAGGTAGGTAATTTAGTCTTACAGCAAGTGAGCGAGGGCGAGAAAGCCACGCAACTAGAAGGTGTTGAGTGGCGAGTGACTCACTTAAATGGTGAGGGAGTGTTATCGCCCAGTGAGGCTGAAGTGCAAGCCAGTATTCAATTTGGTGACGATGGTCGTCTATTTGGCCGCGCGTTTTGTAACAGCTTTAATGGCAGCTACCAATTAGACGGCGATATGTTAAGCACGTCTCAGTTAGCGGGTACCATGATGATGTGCGCCGAAGAGCAAATGCAGCATGAGCGCACTATGCTAGAGATCTTGGGACAGGCACAACGTGTAGAGCGCACAGAGAATGGCAGTGTGGTTGTGTTTGCTACAGACGGTCGAACCTTAAGCGTTCAGCAATAATACCTCCGTACTGAATGACAATTTGACTGTAAGCGGCCAGCCTATGCTGGCCGCTGTTATTTTACAGTGGCTAAATTGACGTTAAATACTTGAGCTAAATAGGCCATATAGCCCTCGTCGTCGCTCATGGCTTTGCCTGGGCTGTCGGATAATTTTGCGACTGCTTGGCCATTACAACGTGTCATTTTCAGCACGATATTCATAGGAGAGTGGCTCATGATATCGTTGGTTAAGTGTGTTCCTATGCCAAAAGCAGGTTTACATTGATCTTTAAATTGTTGATATAAATCGAGTGCACTGTGCATCGTTAAGCCATCGCTATAGACAAAGGTTTTACTACGCGGGTCTATATTCAGTCGCCGATAATGGGCGAGGGCTTTTTCAGTCCACTCTACTGGGTCACCCGAGTCTTGGCGCAAACCATCAAATAACTTCGCAAAATATAAATCAAAATCGCGCAAGAATGCGTCCATGCCCACCACATCCGTTAGTGCTATGCCCAGCTGGCCGCGATATTCATGTACCCAAGCTTCTAATGCCATCTTCTGGCTATCAATTAATCGGGGTCCTAATGCTTGAAAAGCCTGCATAAATTCATGAGCAAGGGTGCCCACGGGTTTAAGGTTTAAGCGGCGTGCCAAGTCTAAATTACTGGTCCCGCTAAACTGCTGTGGTAGCTGTTGTGCAAGCTCAGAGACGACTTCTTGTTGCCAAACGCGAGAATAACGGCGGCGAGTACCAAAGTCAGAAAAGCGAAAGTCGGCATGGGAGGTGTCGCTTTTTACCACAGTAATTTTATCTTGTAATCGCGCGCGGGCGCCTTGCCAATCGGGCTTGGGATGATGACGGCGACAATAGACTTCACTGATAATTGAGAGTAAAGGTACTTCAAATAAAATAGTGTGTAGCCAGGGGCCTCGTATTTTGAGATCCAGAACACCTTGATGGCAACTGAGATGAATAAAGCGTTGGTCGAGACGAAATAGCCGTAGAAAGTGAATGAAATCAGGTTTTATGTAGTCTAACTGCCCCAGATAAGTCAGTTCATCTTCCGATAGCTTTAGTTGACAAAGGTGCGTTATTTCAGCCGCAATATCATCAATGCAGTCAGTAAAGTCTAAATCAATATTACGGCTGCGAAAGTGATATTCAACTTCGGCGGCTGGGTGTTGATGCAGTACAGTTTGCATCATGGTGAACTTATATAAGTCAGTATCAAGTAAAGACGCTATGACATAATCACTTTGTGACTGAGGTTGGGGGTGGCAGTTAGTCATGGGCAGGCTCCAGCTCAATGCTGCTTGGTATAAAGTGGGCACCTTGTTTTATTATATTGTTAATGGCGGCTTGGCTGGTTTCTTGGGCTACGCCTCGGATAGCTGCGCTATTGACTATTACGGTGAAGCCCGCGCTTAATAATTGAAGCACGGTATGCTGCACACAATAGTCGGTTGCCAAGCCACCCACAATTACAGTGCTAACTGCATTCGCGTTTAAATACTCAATAATGCCGGTGCTCATGCGCTCCGCTAAATCATGATAACAAGCCCCGTAAGGGTGCATATCTAGCTCTACGCCTTTCCACACAAAAAAATCATAATCTGCAGGTCTTGGTAAACCCTCTAATAGCTCAAACCCTTGAGTGCCTGGCACGGCATGACTTGGCCAGCGAATATCCATATTGTCGCCATCCAGTTTACTAAATGCTGGGTGCTGATCATTACTGACCCATAACGCCTGTGGAGAGTGAGCATCTTTGGATCCCAGTCGGTAAGATGCAAATTGCGCTTGGTTATTTAATTCATGGGCAATAGTGTCACCGCCAGCAACGGGGAGCTCGTTTGGGCAGACGGGAGTAAAGGTATATTGAGCATCTACATCTAGGCTTGCCACATATTGCTTGGCAGGTAATTTCATTACTCCATCTCCTATTATTTAATATGGGCGTACTGCCCTTGTATAGCGCTGTATCTGTTAGTATTGTTTTAATTGAGTCTAGGGGAGATTTGGTTCAGTATCGCCCCATTATAGGGGAGCTTCCCCATTACCAGCCCAAAGGTGAACAACATGAGCGACAATCATCAACAAAGTTACCAGCGTTTTCTCGACGAGGTTACCCAGAACCGTGTGATGTGGGGACTGCGCTTCGGAGAAGATTGGGTCGTTTGTGACTCATCCGAGTTTGAAGATACCGAAGTTATGCCGGTGTGGTCTAGTGAAAGTGACGCAAAAGTTCAATGTATTGATGAATGGGCTGAGTATGAGCCTTTTGAAATTACGCTACCTGAGTTTTTAGAGGTGTGGGTAGAGGACATGTCTGAAGATGGTGTGCGTATTGGCCCCAACTGGGACGCTGAACTAGACGGTATTGAGCTGGATGTACTAGATGTGGTGAAAGAATTAGCTTAATCACACTGGGAGTGAACGGCCTGTTCTAGTGATAGAACAGGCCGTTTCTATTTAAGCACCGGCAGGCTTAACGCAAAAAGTCAGGACAGTCAGATCTTTTGCTCTGAATGCAAAAGAGGTAACAGAAAAAAGTGATTCGTATGCCACCTTACAGTGACAAACAAAAGAGTCAGGACAGGCAAATCTTTTACGCAGTTGACAATAAACTTAGCGATGAGTGGCTATTTTAAATAAATGGGTGACTAATGTCTGAGCTTTCTCCTTACTTTGCCTACCAAAAAGCATTAAGTGCAGGTTTTAAAGAGGATGTTGCGCAGCTCAAAGCCGTTGCGTGTTTAGAGCATTGTTATCAACAGCTTAAGTCTGGCGATGCTTCTGTTTCGGGTGTGTACTTATGGGGGCCTGTTGGGCGTGGGAAAACGTGGCTAATGGATTGTTTTTATCAAAGCCTTACAAGTGACTTGGCCTTATCGCCCCAACGAATGCACTTTCATCACTTTATGCGCTGGGTACATAAGCGTTTGTTTCAACTTACTGGACAAGCAGACCCGCTTACTTTATTGGCGCAAGAGCTGGCGAGTAAAACCAAGGTATTATGTTTAGACGAGCTGTTTATTAGTGATATTGGCGATGTGATGTTACTGAGTCGCTTATTACAGCAGTTATTTAAACAGGGCCTGATATTGGTTGTTACCTCCAATCAACCACCCGAAAAGCTCTATGAAAATGGGTTTAATCGTGAACGTTTACTCCCAGCTATTGCTGCGATCAATCGCCATATGCGAGTACTAAATATAAATGGAAGAGAAGATCATCGATTGCATCCCGGGCAGCCTTTATGCCGATTTTGGATCAATGATCCCCAATCATTAGCCACCGCCTTTGCTGCATTGGCATTGGACCCCGCGCATACACAAGCATTATCGCTAGGGCACAGAGATATTCAGGTGATACAACGCACCAAGCAGCTGTTGTGGTGTCGTTATAGCGATCTTTGTGAGCAACCCTTAGCGGCGGCTGACTTTATTAAGCTATGTGACTCATATTCAACTATTTTTCTCAGTGAGGTGCCTAACTTAACCGGCAGTAAACAGCAAAAAGCGATTGCGAGAGGGACTGAGGACGGTGTGACTCAAGTTACAGCCGGTGACAGAGAACTGCCTGCGCTATCTCGCCAAGACGATGGTGTTCGTCGCTTTATTGCCTTGGTTGATGAGTGCTATGACCGCCAGATCCCCCTGTACCTTAGTGCCGAAGTTCCGCTAGATGAACTCTATAGCCACGGCGCCTTAGCTTTTCCATTTCGGCGCACATTAAGCCGATTGCAAGAGATGCAGCTACAACGGTTTGGCCAATAATGTCGCGTTTATGAATTTGTTAGGACAGTCACAACTTGCACAACTTGCGCGAGTGGGCTTTATGTCAGCCATTTATTAGGCAGTTTGGTATTTAATCACTAAGCTTAATGGTATTGGTTTGTTATTAGGAGGCACTATGACTACCGCTCGCCGTCAGCTAATTGATGTAGACAGTACGCCATATTACCATGTGATCCATCGTTGCGTTCGGCGTGCCTACCTGTGTGGAGAAGACCAAAGCACTGGCCGCAGTTATGAACACCGCAGAGGTTGGATTATTGAGCGAGCTAAGCGATTAGCGTCGGCTTTTTGTATTGATATTTGTGCTTATGCAATCATGTCTAATCATTATCACTTGGTACTAAAAATAGATGTAGAGACGCATCAATCTCTCTCACCTCAAGACATAGTGTCTCGTTGGTTGCACGTTTTCTCGGGTAACGTTGTGGCTAAACAATTTTTAAATGGTGACGTACTAACCGACTCTGAACAGTTGTTATTGGATATTGATATTGAAAAATGGCATGAGCGATTGGGTAGTATTAGCTGGTTTATGAGCAGTTTAAATCAGTATATTTCCCACAAGGCGAATCAAGAAGATGACTGTAAGGGCGCTTTTTGGGATGGCCGCTTTAAGTCACAGGCCTTAATTGGCGAGCAAGCGCTGTTAGCTTGCATGATGTATGTCGATTTGAACCCCATACGTGCGGGAGTCGCTCACTCTTTACAATGTTCTGATTACACATCTATTCAACAAAGAATTGAGGAGTTGGATAAACCAGATTTGCCGAAACCTCAGTCTCACGACAGCTCACCAACATTGCCTTTAAAACCTTTATTAGCTTTTAGCGGGCATGTAAAGGACTCGCAATTAGTGGGGATCCCGTTTTATCTAGCTGATTATATTGAACTCATTGAGTGGACGGGACGAGCAATTCGCCATGATAAAACCGGTTTTATTGCATCGTCTCAGCCCAGCCTACTTACCGAGCTCAACATTAGCCCCGATGCATGGATAACCTCTTCTAAAGAATTTAATCGTCAATATAGTGGAATATGCGGGCGCTGGAGTGCCATGTGTGCCATGAAACAAAAGTATGGTGGCAAGTGGAGCCGAGGAAAAGCACAAAGTGAAGCTCTGCATCCGATCCAGGGCTGACGCATCAACGGTTATAATTTGAACATCGACATGGATGTGAACAAA
>NZ_JBQDEX010000068.1:0-14507 GCF_052084945.1 Oceanisphaera sp. | reverse complement strand
CGCCTTCGCCCGCCGCGAATTTGCCGCAGAAGTACAAATAACAACCCCCAGTTAAAAACAAGCGATACGTTTTGTGCGAATGAATTCGCCCCTACAAAACCATAAAAAAAGCCCCGAACTTATTGGTCGGGGCTTTTTACTTCCAGCTTTATTTATAATCTGGTTTTCTTTTTTTGCTTAGGGTTGGTATTGCGTGGGCGCTTAGGCGCGGTGGGCTTTTTGTTAGGCCCTGTGCTAACGCCTGTGCCAGCGCTGGTGCCACCGCTTTTTACACGGGAATTATGACGGCGCACGGCTTTGCGAATTTGCGTTAACTGCTTATGACGCTTAGGCGCATCCACTTCTACTATGGTTTCTTTTTCTGCGACTAAACCTACTGCGCTGCGTAAATAATTCACCTGATCCAGAGGCATTTCCGACCAACCACCGCGAGGCACGTCTTTGGGTAGCAGTATTTTGCCATAACGCACCCGAATTAAACGGCTAACCTGCATCTCTTGCGATTCCCACAAGCGGCGTACTTCACGGTTACGACCTTCTTTTAAAGTGACATGAAACCAGTGGTTCATGCCCTCACCACCGCTGTATTTAATGGTATCGAACTTACCCATACCATCTTCTAACATGACGCCTTTTAACAAGCGCTGCACCATGGCTTGGTCTACTTCACCAAAAACGCGCACCGCATACTCACGATCAATCTCGTGACGGGGGTGCATTAAGCGGTTAGCCAGCTCGCCGTCTGTGGTAAACAGCAATAGCCCTGAGGTATTCACATCTAAACGCCCTACCGAAATCCAACGTGCGCCTTGCAGCTTGGGTAACCGGTCAAACACCGTTGGTCGCCCTTCAGGATCTTTACGGGTGCTAACTTCACCTTCTGGCTTGTGATAGGTCAATACGCGACACATTACATCGGCTTCAGCTTGCGTTTCTATCTGGTGGCCGTCTACGCGAATTTGCTCGCGACCGGTCACCCGATCACCCAACACAGCTACCTTGCCATCTACACTCACTCGTCCTTGGCTGATCATCGCCTCAAGCTCGCGGCGTGATCCTCTACCAGCTCGCGCCAGTACTTTTTGTAGTTTTTCTGTCATGTTACTCATTATTCACCAAGGACTTATTCAAAAGGGCGAGTATCGCCGGCACCCGCACGGGCAATCACAGGGCTGTCGTCATACAGCTCAACCACTGTGGTAGGTTGTGGGTCTAATACGCCACCGTCGATAATTAAATCAACGTGTTTTTCTAGCTGCTCACGGATCAAATGCGGATCGTACTCGGCTTGAGTTTCGTCAGGTAAAATTAAACTGCCCGACATTAACGGCTCACCCAGCGCTTCTAATAGCGCTAATGTTATTGGGTTATTAGGCACCCGTAACCCAATGGTTTTACGCTTAGGGTTTTGCAAACGCTTAGGCACTTCTTTAGTGGCGCGCAAAATAAAGGTATAGGCACCTGGAGTGTTATTTTTCATTAACCTAAAGGCGCCATTATCCACTCGCGCATAAAACGACAGTTCAGATAAGTCACGGCACACTAAGGTAAAGTTATGATCTTTTTCTAGCTTACGGATGCGACAAATTCGCTCCATGGCATTTTTATCCCCCACTAGGCAGCCAATGGCATAACCTGAGTCGGTGGGGTAAACCAGCACGCCGCCTTGGCGAATAATCGCCACCGCCTGGTTAATCAGGCGGGGTTGCGGGTTGTCGGGGTGCAGTTCAAAATATTGGCTCATGATTCCTCCCGGAATGATTTAAATAAAACGTGTCCACACTGGGGTGGCTTCTTTGGGCAACCACAATTGTCGGCCCAGTTCGCGCCATTGGCTAGGAAAATGAAAGTCTGAACCAACCGATGCTTCCAGCTGATATTCTTTGCTCCATTCCCCCAAAGTAGCACGCTCTTGTGGGCTTTGCTGCGCCATAGACACTTCCATGGCATCGCCGCCGGCCTCGGCAAAGGCGACGATCATTTTTCTGATCCATTTGTTCGATAGGTCGTAGCGGGTAGGATGCGCCAGCACCGCCACGCCGCCCGCCTGATGAATGGCCGTAATGGCCTCATCAAGCGAACACCAATTAGGCGGAGCATACCCCGTATTGCCGCGGCTTAAAAACTTTTTAAACACTTTTGCAATAGAATCTGCCGCTCCTTGGTCTACTAACCACTTGGCCATGTGACTGCGAGTAATGGGCGCGTCTCCGGCAATGGCACGAGCGCCCTCGTAACCGCCTGCAAAGTTGGCTTTTTCAAGGCGCTCCGCCATTAGATGTGCGCGCAGATCACGTCGGTTTTGCTGCTCTGCTAACAAGACATTTAAGCCCTGATGGTCGGTTTGAATATTCAGCCCCACCACGTGTACTTCTAGCGATTGCCATAAGCAGGATATTTCTACGCCGTTAATCAATCGTACCCCAAGCTCTGTTGCAGCTTGTGCCGCTTCGGCTAACCCGCCTAAGGTGTCGTGATCGGTCAGCGCCAGCACATCCACTTCTTTTTCAGCGGCGCGTGCCATTAATTCGCTCGGTGTAAGCTGACCGTCGGACGCTGTAGAATGGCTGTGTAAATCAATTCGCATAAAAATTCCTGAACTTTGGGTTGACTTGTGCCCCCGATTATCGTTTAACTATACATAGTTTTAGATTAACGAGCAGAGCGATATGTTTCAGCAAATTCCCACTTTACGTATTATTTGGTGGTGGCACACTCCTTAAACGGGCGTGTGATTTGCTGTATCTGTCTTAAAGGCTCAGCGAACATAAAAGCCCGCCCCAGTGCGGGCTTTTTTATTATCTAGCAAAAGGTGGCGTGATGAAACCAACCCAGCACATTTTTTGGCGATGGCAAGCAGAAACTCATGTAACCCCCATCAAGACGGCATTTGTTTCTATTATTGATACCGACATTGCCAGCCAGGTGATCAGGCAAGTTCCTGATGACCGCGATTAATACATAAGGAAAACACATAATGGCGCATGGTCCGCTCCAGATATTATTGCAAGACGCACCCTACACAGACGATCCACTGGCCTTATTTGCCGCCCTCACTCAGCCAGGCGACAACAGCCTGTTGCTAGAGTCAGCCGAAATAGATACCAAGGCCGGCACCCAAAGTTTATTAATGCTAGATGCCTGCGTGCGCTTAGTATGCCAAGGCCGCACCGTGACCTTAACGGCGCTTAATAACAACGGCCTGCCCGCCCTCGACTTAGTGGCACAAGCGCTGGGTGGCGAGCGCACCGACGCTCAATTAGTGGTCACTTTTGCAAAAGCCGATGACACACTCGACGAAGATAACCGTTTAAAAGCGCCCTCTGTGCTAGAAACCTTGCGCCTGATTTTAACGCGCTTTAATGCCGATCTGGGCCCGCAGCATATTTTTATGGCGGGCACCTTTGCCTACGACTTAATCGCCTCTTTTGAACAACTCGCCGAGGTTCCTCAAGGCATTAACGCTTGCCCCGATTTTTGTTTTTATCTCGCCGAAACCTTAATTACGCTAGATCATAAACAAGAAACCGCACAGTTATCGGCCTGCGTTTTTAATAGCGCAGAGCAGCCAAGATTAACCGAGCGTCTTAACCAACTAAGTCAAGCCTGTGGCGAGCAACACCCCGAGCCCATCGCCGATACGCAACTACATGGCCACATTGAAGCCAGCAAGAGCGACCGTGAGTTTAAGCGTGATGTTAACGACCTAAAACAGCATATTAAAGACGGCAATATCTTTCAGGTGGTGCCCTCGCGCAGCTTTAGCCTGCCCTGCCCGCGCCCCTTGGCGGCCTATCGCAAGCTAAAGCAAACCAACCCCAGCCCGTACTTATTTTATGTAAACGATCAAGACTTCACCTTATTTGGCGCTAGCCCAGAAAGTTCGGTTAAATTTGATCATGCTAGCCGCCAAGTGGAAATGTACCCCATTGCCGGCACCCGCAAACGGGGCATTAACCCCGATGGCAGCATTAATTTAGACTTAGACGGGCGCATCGAACTCGATCTTCGCCAAGATGCCAAAGAAACCGCCGAGCACTTAATGCTAGTCGACTTGGCCCGCAACGACATTGCGCGCATTAGTGAGCCCGGTAGCCGCTATGTAAAAGACTTATTAAGCGTCGATCGCTACAGCCATGTAATGCACTTAGTGTCGCGTGTGGTCGGCACCCTTCGCCATGACCTAGACGCCCTGCACGGTTATCAGGCCTGCATGAATATGGGCACGCTTACCGGTGCTCCCAAAATTCGCGCCAGCGCGCTTATTCGTGAGGTAGAGCAACAACGTCGTGGCAGCTACGGCGGCGCCGTGGGCTATGTTAACGGCCAAGGCGATATGGATACCTGCATCGTTATTCGCTCCGCCTTTGTCAGTGATGGCGTGGCCCATGTGCAAGCCGGTGCCGGCGTGGTGTATGACTCAGATCCACAATCGGAAGCTGATGAAACCCGCAACAAAGCGGCGGCGGTACTCAATGCCATCGCCCTGGCCCACGGCACCACATTGGCGGAGGTGAGCCATGACTAAGACTATTTTTTTACTGGATAATTACGACTCTTTTACCTACAACTTGGTTGACCAATTTCGCAGCCTAAATGCCCGCGTTAAGGTGTTTCGTAATACGGTGCCAGTGGCACAATTAGTGGCCGCCATTGAGCGCTGTGAACAAGCCGGCGAGCGCCCTATCCTGGTGTTGTCTCCGGGCCCTGGCACGCCCAGCCAAGCGGGCAATATGCCCGCGCTGATTAATGCCTGTATTGGCCAGTTTCCTATCTTGGGGATTTGTTTAGGTCATCAAGCCTTAGTGGAGCACTATGGCGGCGTGGTAGAAAGTGCCGGTGAAATTAAGCACGGTAAAAGCTCCTCTATCAGCCACAACGGCCAAGGCGTGTTTGCTCACTTATCTAACCCGCTGCCCGTGGCGCGTTACCATTCATTAGTGGGTTCAAAAATTCCCAGCACCTTGGCCGTTATCGCCGACTATCATGGTATGACCATGGCGGTGCAAGATACCGCCAAGCGAGTATTGGGCTTTCAGTTTCACCCCGAGTCGATTATGACCACAGAAGGGGCACAGCTGTTAGCGCAAAGCTTAGACTTTTTAAGCGCGCCCGAAACCAAAGCCATGGATCAGTTATTTAGAGGCGAGCACATTAGCCGCACCCAAGCCCATGGCCTATTTAGCGAGCTAATTAAAGGCGACATGGATCAAATGACCATGGCCTCGTTATTGACCGTGCTTAAAATGAAAGGCGAAACCCCAGATGAAATTGCCGGTGCCGCCCAAGCCCTGCTAGATGCCGCCTCGCCCTTCCCTCGCCCTGAATATGCCTTTTGCGATATTGTGGGCACCGGTGGCGATGGCATGAACACCATTAATGTGTCTACCACCTCCGCCTTAGTCGCGGCGGCGTGTGGCATTAAAGTGGCCAAACACGGTAACCGTGGCGTGTCCTCTAAATCGGGCTCCTCTGATTTACTCGAACAACTGGGTATTGATCTGAATATGAGCGCTGAGCGCGCGCGCAAGTGTCTAGACGAAGTGAATGCTTGCTTCTTATTTGCACCTAATTATCACGGCGGTATTCGCCACGCCATGCCGGTGCGCCAAGCCCTAAAAACCCGCACCATCTTTAATATATTAGGCCCACTCATTAACCCCGCTCGCCCCGACTTTATGTTGCTGGGGGTATACGCAGAAGACTTAGTACGCCCCATTGCCGACACCTTACACGCCATGGGCCTTAAGCGCGGCATGGTGGTGCACGGCAGCGGCTTAGATGAAGTGGCCATCCACGGCCCCACCACAGTGGCAGAAATACACAATGGCGCTATCAGTGAGTATCAAATTACCCCAGAAGAGCTGGGCCTAGAGCGCTTTGATATTAGTGCCATTGCCGGTGGCGAGCCCAGTGAAAACAAAGCCATTACCCTAAGCCTGCTGCAAGGCGGGGGCACCCCAGCACAACAAGGCGTGATTGCCATGAACGTGGCCCCCTTGTTAGTGATGAACGGCCAAGCCGAGACCCTAAAAGAAGCCGCAGCCCAAGTGCTGACTGTGTTAAAATCGGGCAAAGCCATGGATGTAGCCAATAAATTGGCGGAGTTGAGTCAATGTTAAGTACTGTTTTGGGCAAAATTGTTGCCGATAAAAAAATCTGGGTGGCCGAGCGTAAAGTCAGCCAGCCATTAAGCGACTTTGAGGCTAAGTTAACCCCAAGCGATCGCTGCTTTGTGTCGGCGCTTAACGCCAAAAGCCCAGCGTTTATTTTAGAATGTAAAAAGGCCTCACCTTCTAAAGGCCTGATTCGCGAACATTTTGACTTAGACGCCATCGCCCAGGTTTATGGCCGCCATGCCTCGGCCATTTCAGTGTTAACCGATGAAAAGTATTTTCAGGGGCAATTTGACTTTGTCACTCAGGTGCGTGCTCAGGTCAGTCAGCCGGTGATCTGCAAAGATTTTATTATCGACCCCTATCAAATTAAGCTGGCTCGCTTACACCAAGCCGACGCCATCTTGTTAATGCTGTCGGTATTAGATGACGAACAATACCGCACCCTTAGTGCGGTAGCGGAGTCGTTAAACATGGGCGTGCTCACTGAGGTGATAAGCGAACAGGAAGTGGCTCGCGCCATTGCGCTAAATGCCAAGGTCATTGGCATTAATAATCGCGACTTACGTGATTTGTCTATCGATCTCGATCGCACCAAGCGCTTATCGGCACTGATCCCGGCCGATCGCCTAGTGATCTCAGAGTCAGGCATTAACCATCATGCCCAAGTGCAAGCCCTTGCAGCCCATGCCGATGGCTTTTTAGTGGGCAGCTCGCTAATGGCCCAAGACGACATTGAACTGGCGGTACGCAAGCTGATATTGGGTGCCAATAAAGTTTGTGGCCTGACCCGTGCTCAAGATGCCGCCGCCGTTTATCACGCCGGTGCGGTACACGGCGGGCTCATTTTTGTTAGCAAAAGCCCACGCTGCATCACCCCACCACAAGCCAGAGCCATTATGGCTGCCGCGCCACTGGAGTATGTAGGGGTGTTTCAAAACCATACACTCGCCGAGGTCAGTGCCACCGCCAATGAACTGGGCTTGCACGCAGTGCAGCTGCATGGCGACGAAGACGACGCCTACATTAGCGCGCTCAAACAACAACTTGCAGATAATATTGCCGTATGGAAAGCAGTACCGGTAAGCCACAGCTTACCCACCCTACCAAGCCGCGCAGATCGCTTATTGTTTGATACTCAAGCGGCAGGCCAAAGTGGCGGCACCGGTCAGGCATTTAACTGGGCCTTGCTAAGCGACATAGACAACAGCCACGCCATGTTGGCCGGGGGCCTGACCCCAGAAAATGCCAGTGACGCCGCCGCTAACGGTTGCCTAGGGTTAGATTTTAACTCTGGTGTAGAAAGTGCGCCCGGCATTAAAGAAGCCAGTAAATTAACCGCCGCTTTCACCGCGCTTCGATCATATGGGCGTAATACAGAACACAGGAATACAAAATAATGAGCTTACTTAATCCTTTTTTTGGTGATTTTGGTGGCATGTATGTGCCGCAAATTTTAATGCCCGCTTTGCTGCAATTAGAAAAAGCCTTTGTTGATGCCCAGCAAGACCCTGAATTTGATCGTGAGTTTCGGGAGCTACTCAGCGAATATGCCGGTCGCCCCACGCCGCTTACTCGGGTACGTAACTTAACGGCGCATACTAAAACTCGTCTGTATTTAAAGCGCGAAGACTTATTACACGGCGGCGCCCACAAAACTAACCAAGTGTTGGGTCAGGCGTTACTAGCCAAGCGCATGGGCAAACAAGAAATTATTGCCGAAACCGGAGCCGGCCAACACGGCGTAGCCACTGCTTTGGCCTGTGCCTTAATGGGCTTAAAATGCCGCATTTACATGGGCGCTAAAGACTGCGAACGCCAAGAGCCCAACGTATTTCGCATGAAGCTTATGGGCGCAGAAGTGATCCCCGTACATGCCGGCTCTGCCACTTTAAAAGATGCCTGCAGCGAAGCCATGCGCGACTGGGCAGCCAATTACGAAACCGCACACTACATGCTGGGTACTGCCGCCGGTCCGCACCCGTTTCCTACCATAGTGCGTGAATTTCAGCGCATGATTGGCGAAGAAGCCAAAGTGCAAATTGTTGAACACGAAGCTCAGTTGCCCGATGCGGTGATTGCTTGTGTGGGCGGTGGCTCCAATGCCATTGGGTTGTTTGCCGACTTTATTGACGAACAACAGGTGCGCTTAATTGGGGTAGAGCCTGCCGGTAAAGGCATTAGCACCGGCCAACATGGCGCCACTTTGGGCGAAGGCACGCAAGGCATTTTCTTTGGTATGTTGTCGTTAATGATGCATAACGAAGACGGCCAAGTGTCTGAGTCGTACTCTGTGTCTGCGGGGCTCGACTTTCCCTCGGTAGGCCCACAGCACGCCCACCTAGCTACCACTGGCCGCGCTGAATATATGTCGGTAACCGATGATGAAGCCTTAGATGCCTTTAAGGCACTGGCGCGTTTTGAGGGGATTATTCCGGCATTAGAATCATCACACGCCGTGGCTTACGCCCTAAAAATGGCCGAGGCTGAGCCCGAAAAAGAGCAAGTGTTAGTGGTTAATTTATCGGGCCGTGGCGACAAAGATATTTTTTCGGTAGCCGAGTTACTTAAGCAAAAGGGAGAAATGTAATGAGCCGTTATCAACGTTTATTTGACCGGTTAACGGCCAACAATCAAGGTGCTTTTGTGCCCTTTGTCGCCTTAGGTGATCCTACGCCTGCGCAATCATTAGCAGTAATAGACGCACTTATGGCGGGCGGCGCCGATGCACTCGAATTAGGCATCCCCTTTTCTGATCCCGTCGCCGATGGCCCCACTATTCAAGCGGCCACCTTGCGGGCGTTAACAGCCGGCACTAACACCCAAGTGTGTTTTGACATGCTGAGCCAAATTCGCGAAAAATACCCAGACACCCCCATTGGTCTACTGGTATATGCCAATCTGGTTTTTGCCCCCGGCATGGATAATTTTTACCGCCGCGCCGCCGCCGCTGGCGTCGACTCGGTATTAGTCGCCGATGCGCCCATTGAAATGTCGGCGCCTTTTAAGGCTGCAGCCGACAAAGCCGGCATAGAAACTATCTTTATTGCCCCGCCTAATGGTGACGAAGCCACTTTAAAAACCATTGCCGAAAACGGTTCTGGTTATACTTACCTACTAAGCCGTGCAGGGGTCACCGGTACCGAAACCAAAGCCGGTAAACCAGTAGACGCCTTATTAGCCCAGCTGGCTAAATACCATGCGCCACCGTCTTTACTAGGCTTTGGCATTTCTACCCCAGCGCAAGTGCGCGACGCCCTCAAAGCAGGGGCCGCCGGTGCTATCTCGGGCTCAGCCATTGTTAAGATCATTGAGCAGCATCAAGATGATCCCAAAGCCATGACAGACGCGCTAACGGCGTTTGTAAAAGATATGAAAGAAGCGACTAAAAAATAGCGCCCAGCACCAAGCGCCTAGCTAAAACAAAGCCCCCAACCAAACAGTTTGGGGCTTTTTTGTTTTTGTAGGGGCGAATTCATTCGCACAAGAAGTACAGCGCTAAGCGCCTAGCATCAAGCTTGAATATAAAAGCAAGCTGCCAGAGCCGTCATACCGAGCCACAACCCAATACCGGCAAGACGCATAAGTGCAAGTGTTTCTCTTTAATCTCGGCGCTGCCCTTGAGTCATTGCGAGGAGTGCAACGACGCGGCAATCCATTCAACAGACAGCGGCATAATTTACACTGAGCGCAATACAAACAGTGCTTTCTTTAACGTAAGGCATACAGCATAAGGCATCGCCCTTTTTTTGAAATGGATGGCTTCGTACCTCGCAATGACCCAAGTTTTGGAGTTTTTTTTAAGCTTGCTGCCCGGCGCCAGTTTAGGTTTGTGCTTTTGTTTGTTCTGACAGCGGACAGCTACCCAAAGGAGGAGTGACACCCTTTCATTAGCACCCCTACCCCCAAAATATACAAACAACGCAATATCATTGCGCAAAATCATCAAAACCTGCATAACAACGCAATCATTATTCTCAATAAGTGCGGTATGCTATTACCTAAGTTAGCAAAACCAATTTCACGCAATCTAAGGTGTCTGCCCATGAGCTTTAACCATCAAAAATACGTCGCTTTTAAGCCGGTCGGCAAAACAAATCGTCGCTGGCCAGACCAAGTAATCGAACAAGCCCCTCAGTGGTGTGCAGTCGATCTGCGTGATGGTAATCAGGCCCTCATTAAACCGATGAATGTGGATCAAAAACAGCACCTGTTTGATTTATTGGTAAAGCTTGGCTTTAAAGACATTGAAATTGGCTTTCCGGCTGCCAGCCAACCCGATTTTGATTTTTGCCGCAAATTAATTGAAGAAAACCGCATCCCCGACGATGTGCGTATTCAAGTATTAACTCAAGCACGCCAAGAGTTGATTGCCCGTACCTTTGAAGCGTTAAAAGGTGCAAACAAAGCCATTGTGCACGTCTATAACTCCACTTCTACCGTACAGCGCGAACAAGTGTTTGGATTAGACAAAGCCGGCATTATTGATATTGCGGTTAATGGCGCACGCTGGGTAAAAGAACATGCCGAGCAAGCCCCCGAGACCCAGTGGGCGTTTCAGTATTCCCCCGAAAGCTTTACTGGTACCGAATTAGACTTTGCCGTAGCAGTTATTGATAGCGTGAATGAAGTATGGCGCCCCGACTTAGGGCAAGATGTGATCGTCAACCTGCCCGCCACGGTTGAAATGTCGACACCCAACGTATTTGCCGACCAAATAGAATGGGTCTGTGATCATGTTAAACACCGTGAGCACTTTAGCATTAGTGTGCACACCCATAACGACCGTGGTTGTGGCGTTGCTGCCGCTGAGCTGGCCGTTATGGCCGGAGCCGATCGCGTAGAAGGCACCTTAATGGGCAATGGCGAGCGCACCGGTAACATGGACTTAATCACCATGGCCATGAACCTCTACTCTCAGGGCATAGATCCTATGGTCGATCTTTCCGGCATGGCAGAAATAGTCGAAACCGTTGAGGCCTGCACCGACATTGCCACCCACCCACGCCACCCTTATGCCGGCGATTTAGTCTTCACCGCCTTTTCTGGTAGCCACCAAGACGCTATTCGCAAATGCTTAGCCCTGCGCAGTGAAGGCGATCAGTGGAATGTAGCTTACTTACCGATAGATCCTGCCGACTTAGGCCGCCATTACGACGAAGTCGTGCGTATTAATAGCCAATCTGGCAAAGGCGGCGTGGCGTATATATTAGAGCGTGATTACGACATCACATTGCCACGCTGGTTGCAGGTTGAATTTAGTAAAGTGGTACAGGCAGAAGCAGAAACCAATGGCGGCGAAATTGACTCGCTTACTATTCACCGTTTGTTTGAAGAAAAATACCTCAAGGTAGATGCAAACTGGGCCTTGGTATCTTATGACTTGCACCGAGACGAAGCTGGCGTACACGCAGATGTCAGCTTTGGTTCACCGGAACAAAAAGTGCAATTGAAAGGCCAAGGATCCGGCGCGGTAGAAGCAGTGGCCGAAGCATTAAAAGCCGAGTTTGGTATAGAACTGGCCGTAGAAGCCTACGACGAGTTCGCCCTAGGCGAAGGCACTAAAGCCAATGCCTTAGCCTGCATCCGCGTAAACATTAATAACGTTCACTATAGTGGTGCCGCACTAGCAGAAGACACCACCTCTGCCACCTTACAAGCCTTGTTATCAGCAGTAGCCCAGCAAATAACCTTAGATGCCCAGCGCCAGCCTGCGCATCCCCTTGCTGCAGTCACCCAGTAAATAACCAAGCGGCGTACCCCAGCGGTACGCCCTTATCATTATCAGCTCCATAATTAGCGAAGAGGTATGCCTCTTAAGTGCACTTCAATGGCTTCAATCATCGAGCTAGTAAGAGGTAAGTGCGCTTTTTCTTTCGCCCATATTTCATGAGCTCACCATAGAGTAAGACGATAAAAGGGGTCGGAGTCAATTTACTATTCGCTATGCCATAGCCTTACCTAAACAATGAGCCTACTTACTAAATTAAACTTATTAAATCAAAAGGTTAGAAATATTTTCACAGCTAAACTTTGTATTAATTAACTCCGACCCTTTTTCATGTTTTATACACCAAAGTAGCGCATATGCAGTGCTCGTACTTCTTCCATCAATTCAGGCACTGGGCCCATTACCTGCACTTCGGGTGCCACTTCGTTAATGGATAATGCCTTAACCGGCGATGGCGCTAAGCCCCACTCATTGCACCAAGCTGCAAATTGCTTACCCGAGCAAATGTACACCACACGCCCTAACCCCGCCCATGCATGGGCTGCGGCACACATAGGGCAATGCTCACCTGAGGTATACATGGTCGCTTGGGCGCGCTCAGTCTCACTTAAATGCTCCGCCGCCCATTGCGCCAGCGCAAGCTCAGGGTGAAAGGTGGCATTGGTATGAATTTGATTATGATCTTCGGCCAGCACAGCACCATTAGCCGATACCAACACAGAGCCAAATGGCTGATCGCCTTCATTCAATGACTCTTCAGCTAACGCCACACAACGGCGCAAATGCCGCATATCTTGTTCAGTTAACGTCATTTCAACTCTCCTGCCTGCCAAACGCGCATCGAGCCTTAACCCTACCTAAATAGCCACGCCTTTACCACATACAGACTGCGCCGAACGCCCGGCGCCTAGCACCAAGTTAAAAGAAAGCGTTACGTTTAGTGCGGTACGTTATACGTTAAAGAAAATACTGACTTGGTAGTTACGTAAGGCGGATGACGTAAAGCATATAGCGGCCTGTTCTATTCAATTTAGCGTTCAAAATAATGTACAATACTTATAATTATCTACTGAATGTAGGGTATTTTGTACATTATGGGTTATTTAGAGATAGGCCAAACAATACGTGAGTTACGCCAACATAAAAAGATTTCGCAACAACAGATGGCTGAACACCTAGCGATGTCTCGCACCACAATTAATGCTTTTGAACTCGGCCGCTCGGGAGATGTGGGGCTGAAAAAGGTAATGAAAATGCTAGATTATTTGGGCTATGAAGTCGCAATTCGTGAAAAATCCCCTTTCCCAACCTTTGAGGAGATACGTGATGGCCGTTAATGAAAAGCCTTTGTCTGTAAAGGTAGCGAGGAATGCCGCCGGTGAGCTGTTTAACGAACATAACGAGTTTATATTTCGTTATGACTCTGATGCAGCCCCGCAAAATTTTGTCTCGTTAACCATGCCAGTACGCAGTAAGGATTATTCACACTCTGCATTACCCCCATTATTTGAGATGCATTTGCCCGAGGGATATTTGCTATCGGTGTTACAACGTCATTTTGCTAAGCTCAATGGTGCCGATGACCTAAGTTTGTTGAAGCTGTTAGCGCCTAGTGTACGCGGACGAGTTCATTACCAAGCAAATATAGATACATCTAAGCCCTTAGAACTCAACGACTTACTGTCGCCAACAGCGGGGTTATTCGACGAACTAGTCGCACGTTTTGCTTTGCACTCACCTGTGAGCGGTGTACAGCCAAAGGTATTGGCGCAGATCCAAGATAAAGCCACCTTGCGTATGGAAGATTACATCGTTAAAGCTTGGGGGCCAGATTACCCACAGTTAGCGCTCAATGAGTATTGGTGCATGCGGGTATTAAAAGCTGCGGGGATTACCGTGCCCGAGTTTTATTTATCTGACGATGACGCGCTTTTTATCATGAAGCGTTTTGATTTTACATCATCAGGGCAATGGCTCGGTTTTGAAGACATGTGCGTGTTAGCAGCAAAAAGTCGCCAACAAAAGTACGAAGGTAGCTACGAGCAGCTAGCTAAAAACATCGCCAACTTTGTTTCTCCTGCACATAAAGTCGCAGCATTACAGCAGTTTTTTAAGATGCTGGTGCTAAATAATCACTTACAAAATGGCGATGCTCATTTAAAAAATTTCGGCCTATTGTATGAAGACATTCATAATATATGGTTAGCGCCAGCTTTTGATGTAGTTAGCACTACGGCCTACATTAAAAATGATGTGTCTGCTTTAACTTTAATGGGCAGCCGTAAATGGTGGTCACGTAAGCATCTGCTAACTTTTGGCATTCAACATTGCGCACTAACTCAGGCTCAGGCTAATGCTTTATATGACAAGTGCGAGCTGGCAATGGAGCAAATAGCAGTACAAATACAGCAGGCATTAGTCAAAGAGAAAGAGGCTGACAAACAGCAGATACTTACACACTTGCTGTCATGTCTAACACCAGATGAAATAATAGAGTGAAAAGGACTGACTTAGATAAACCGGTGAGGGGTAAAGAAGACGATCTAACCAACAGATGTGTAATTTTTAGTCCCAGTTTCAGCTCGTCCCCCTCACCCCTTACGCTTCACCAAAACGGCGCGGGAAGCCCCGTCCTTTTAGGGCGGGGAGGGATAACGCCA